>JACOEM010000006.1 GCA_024998565.1 Nitrospira sp. | reverse complement strand
GTGAACCTCGCCATCTCGCTGAATGCGACCACCGATGCACTCCGCGATCAACTCATGCCGGCGGCCAACCGGCTCCATTCGCTCGACGCCTTGCTCGCCGCCTGTCGCGCCTATCCGCTGGCGGACCGTGATCGCCTCACCTTCGAATATGTTCTGCTCGCGGACGTGAATGATCGCGCCGAGGACGCCGCCCGGTTGGTGAAGCTGCTTCGAGGCCTTCGCTGCAAGGTCAACCTGATCGCCTTCAACCCGTTTCCGGGCAACCCCTACCGACGCCCCTCAGACTCGGCGATTGACACGTTTCAGGACACCCTCCGCCGGGGCCATGTGGATGTCTACCTTCGCCGCAGCCGTGGCCGCGATGTGTTGGGTGCCTGCGGCCAACTCGGTCGTATCGATGCGTCAGATGCCCAGGTTGCCTTGACACAGATTCAGACCCGTTGTTAGCATGTTCTTCGTACATGCCTAATCAGAGCGCAACTTCCAACTCAGCCCCTAATCGATTGTCCATCCTCGCCTGTTCATTGCTGAGCTTCATCCTGTTCGCGAGCCAGACCTCCCTGGCCCATGCCGTCGAGCCCAAGGAATACACCTTGTCCAACGACATGAAAGTGATCCTGGTGGAAGTCCCCAAAGCTCCCGTGGCAACTGTGCAGGTCTGGTACAAGGTGGGCTCGCGAAACGAGGTCATGGGCCGGGCCGGGTTGTCCCACATGCTTGAGCATATGATGTTCAAAGGCACGGCCAAGTACCCCAAGGGCACCTTCTCCCGACTGGTTCGCAAGAACGGCGGGATGGATAACGCGTTTACCAGCCAGGACTTCACCGCCTACTTTGAGAACCTGGCTGCCGATCGCGTGACGCTCGCCCTCGAACTCGAGGCCGACCGCATGCAAGGGCTGATTCTCGATGCGAACGAATTCAAGACCGAACGGGAAGTGGTGAAGGAAGAGCGGCGGCTGCGCAACGAAGATGACCCGCAAGGCGCGCTGGTGGAAGCCCTCTTCGCACAGGCCTTCATGAGTCACCCGTACCACTGGCCGGTGATCGGATGGTTCTCCGATCTCGATGCGATGAACCTCGACGATCTCCAGCGCCACTACGACACCTACTATTCGCCGAACAACGCCACCCTGATTGTGGTCGGGGACATCAAGGCAGAGACACTCCTCCCGACCATCGCCAAGCTCTTCGAGCCGATTCCGAAGGGTCCATCCCCCAAAGCCCTGGCCGTGACGGAAGCGCCGCAGCACGGGGAGCGCCGTTTCCTGCTCAAGCGGGAGGCGCAGGTGCCGTTCGTCATGATGGGCTACCGTGTCCCCAACTATTCGAGCGACGACTCCTATGCCTTGAACGTGCTTGAATCGATCTTGTCTCACGGCAAGAGCGCCCGGCTCTACCAGAGTCTCGTGTATGAGCAAAAGACCGCCCTGGCCGTGGGGGCCGACTATGGCCTGATGCAAGCCGACCCGGGGCTGTTCTATTTTTATGCCGTGGTCAAACCCGGCGAGAAGGTCGAAGCAGTCGAGGACGCGGTGCTCAAGGAGATCCAACGGATCCAAACCGAACCGCCGAGCGAACTCGAACTCCAGCGCGCGAAAAATCAGATCGAAGCGGCCCACATTTTTGAGCAGGATTCGAATTTCCGTCAGGCCATGCTGCTGGGAGAGGCCGAAACGATCGGGGCCGGGTGGCGCAAAGTCAGCCAGTTTGTGGAGCGCACCCGTGCCGTCACCGCGCAGGACGTGCAACGTGTGGCGTCGCACTACCTGGCTGCCGATATGCGCACCACGGGAACCCTGATTCCTCAAGCTCCGCAAACCCAGGCCGCGTCACCGACACAACCTCACTAACGAGCGATCCCGATGACGCAACAACCAAGCACCCGGCTCTCGCGCCAATACCGACACCGCCGCTCTGTAGGCCGAACACTAGCGGGCCTGCTCTGTATGGCGCTCTGCCTGCCCTTCGCCTCGGCGCAGGCTGCGGACATCGTCCCGACCCGCTCCGTCACCGCCAACGGCATGACCGTGTTGTTCCTGGAACAGCATTTTCTGCCGACCGTGGAAATCCACGCGCTGGTCAAGGTGGGGTCGGCGCAGGATCCGCCCGACAAAGCAGGATTGGCGAATCTGACGGCCAGCCTCCTGGACGAAGGCACGCTGACCCGGACATCTCGGCAAATCGCCGAACAAATCGATTTTGTGGGAGGCTCGCTGGAAGCCCATGCGGCAGAGGATTTCACGACCGCCTCCACCCGTGCGCTCAAGAAGGATGCCGACCTCGGCTTTGCGCTCCTCGCCGATATGCTCCAACATCCTGCTTTTCACAAACAGGAATTCGAACGTGTCCGCACGCAGATCCTCGGCGAAATTGTCAGCGATGACGATGATCCCGGCAACGTGGCCATGAAAGCCTTCCACCAATTGATTTTTCACGGCCATCCCTACAGCTGGCCGGCCCATGGCACGGAAGAAACGCTCAATAAGATAACCGTCGCGGACATCCAGCAGTTTCATGCCAGGGAATACCTGCCGAATCAAACGATCCTGGTCATCGTGGGAGACCTGACACAGGATCAGGCCGCCACTCTGGTCCAGACCCATTTCGGGTCGTGGAAGAAGGGAACCCCCTCGCCCTACCAGATAAAAAAACCGGCTTCGATCGAACGGAAAATGGTCCAGCTCATCGAGAAGGATCTGACCCAGTCAACGATCGTCCTGGGACACACGGGCATCAGCCGGACTAACCCTGACTACTATGCCGTCACGGTCATGAACTACATCCTGGGTGCCGGTGGGTTTTCCTCTCGCCTCATGGATTCCATTCGCGACAAGCAGGGACTGGCCTATGGCATCATGAGCCAGTTCGACTCCCGCTTGATGCCGGGCGCCTTCTTTATCAGCCTGCAGACCAGAACCGACGTCACGAACCAGGCCATCGCAGGTGTCCTCACGGAGATCAAAGGGATGCGCGATGCCCCGGTCACGGATCAGGAACTCAACGAAGCCAAGTCCTTCATCGTCGGCAGCTTCCCTCTGCGGGTCGATTCCAGCGCAAAACTGGCCAACGTCCTCGCCCAGGTCGAGCTCTACAACCTCGGATTGGACTACTTCACACAGTACCCAAAAGCCATCGAAAAGGTGACGAAGGACGATGTCCTGCGAGTCGCCAAGCAGTATCTCGACCCCCAACACTACGCCTTGGTCGTCGTCGGATCGATCGCGAAGGCTAAAGTCAAACAATAGCCGGCCACTGTCCCCCAGCCTGGCCGCGCAGATCCAAAAATCCCATGCTTTCCACAAGTCCGTTGATCGACAAACTCACCCGGGCACGACAGATCCTTCGTGAGATGGGCTCGGTCATCGTGGCCTTCTCAGGCGGAATCGACAGTTCCCTCGTTCTCAAATTGGCGCATGATGAACTGGGCACGCAGGCCGTCGGCGTGACCGCCGTCTCGCCGACCCTGCCGGCGGCGGAGCTGGCCGCGACACAAGCCATCGCCGCTGAGATCGGCGCGCGCCATCGCATCGCTGAAACCGATCAACTCGACATTCCCGAATTCGTCCGGAATGATGCCACCCGCTGTTACCACTGCAAGACCGACCTGTACTCCCTCCTCGAAACGCTCCGGAGTGAATATGCGGCGGGGTACATTGTCGATGGCACCAATGTGGATGATCTGGGAGACGACCGGCCCGGGCTGAAAGCCGCTCGCGAACGAGGCGTCCGTAGCCCGTTGCTGGAAGCCGGATTCTCCAAAGCCGACATCCGCGACGTAGCAAGGGAACTAGGCCTCTCCAATTGGGACAAGCCGGCGGCCGCCTGTCTCTCTTCCCGCATCCCACGCGGAATCACGATCACGAGAAGCACTCTCTCACGCGTGGAGCGCGCGGAAGATGCTCTCGCAGAAGAAGGCTTTCGCCACTATCGTGTGCGAGACCATGGGGAGATCGCCAGAATAGAATTGGGCGCAGAAGAACTGCCAGGACTGTTACAACCGGGACGTCGCGAACGGCTGGCCGAAACCCTGAAGAAACTCGGCTATCGCTTTGTGACGGTTGATTTGGAAGGATACCGCCAGGGGGGCGTGAGTCTGACCCCCCCGGCGTAAGAGAGGCTAATTCCGGCTCTGATAGCTCTTTGCGAGGGCATCGAGGGCTTCGTCCGCCAGGCGACGATGATCGCCTTCCGTCAGTGCCCGCCCGACGACTTTCTCAGCCACCATCATCGCCAAGTCGGTCGTTTGCGAACGGATGTCCTGGATGGCCTTCCGGCGCTCGGTCTCGATTTCGCGCGTCGCGTCGCCCTTGATGCGTTCCGCATCCGCCGTCATGCGCTGCTCGTTCTCTTCCATCAGGCGCTGGGCGCGTTCTTTGGCCTGTGCCAGGAGCGCCTCTGCGTCCTTGGCCGCCGTCGCCAGCTTGGCTTCGTATTCCTTCAGCCTGCGCTCGGCTTCGGACCGGTGGCGTTCCGCCTGATCGAGACTGTCCTTGATCTTTTTCTCGCGCTCTTCCAGCATGCCCAACAGGCTGGGAAATGCATACTTGTAGAGCAGGAAGAACAGGATCCCGAAGGAGAGCACCTCCCAGAAGATCAGGGACGAAAAGAAATGTGATTCAAATTGAGGCATAGTCTAGTACCCAAATGAGTTGAGGTTCTGAGCCGGGAATAGGCCCCAGCATCAGGGCTCAGCCGTCGAAACGACTACTTACGCAAGCCCATGATGATGAACGCAATGACCAGCCCGTACAGTGCAATGGCTTCGACCAACGCGAACCCGATCCACATGTACTTGCCGACGCGGCCTTCCGCTTCCGGCTGCCGGGCCACGGCCTCGATCATTTTCCCGAAGATATACCCGATGCCCACACCGGCGCCGGCAAATCCTGCCGCCGCCAATCCCATACCCACCAACGCTGCTGCTGCTGCATCCATTGTTTGTCCTCTCCTCCCTTATGTAAACAACTCGACCTAGTGTGCGTGCTCGCTATGACCGTGCAGGGTAACCGCATCACCCAGATACACACAGCTCAGCACGGTAAAAATATAGGCTTGAATAAACGCGATACCAACTTCGAGTCCGTTCATGGCGATGGTGAACGCGAATGGCAGCCACCCGATCAGCAACCCACCGCTGATCGCCAGACCAAACAAGACTCCCAGAATGACGTGGCCGGCAGTCATATTCGCGAACAGACGGACGGCCAGGGAAATGGGTCGCGCCAACTGACTGATCAATTCAATCGGAATCATCAACGGCAAGAGCCAACCCGGTGTCCCGGGCGGCACGAGAATGCCGAGAAACTTCATGCCATGAAGGGAAAAGCCGAGCACAATACTCAGCCCGTAAACCCCTACAGCAAAGACCGCCGTCACAATGATCTGACTGGTGACGGTATAGGAACCGGGAATCAACCCGATCAAATTGGCAAAGAGAATAAAGAGGAACAACGTGGCGATCAGGGGAAAATATTTCATGCCCGGCTCGCCCATGGTGTCCAAAATAATCCCGCGGATGAACTCGACGATCAATTCGGCCATGTTCTGCAATTTGCCCGGAACCAACTTACGGGCCGCCGCAGCCGAGATCATCAGGAACGCCACCAGGCCGACGATCACCCACATCAGAATCACGGCCTTGTTGATGGAAATATCCACCCCAGCCGGAACCAAGGGAATCAGATCGTGCAGTTCAAACGCATGTAACGGACTTTCTTCCACGATGATCCTTTATCAGTCAGACGATTCTGGTTAACTCTGCCATCGTTGCGCAGACCGATAGGCGCTCCGTACACCGGCTGCGGCCCCCAACCCTAACCCCACCACCAATCCCCATGGATTAGAATCGAGCAGATAGGTGTCGACGACCCAACCCAGTCCTCCCCCGACGATCAACGCAGCAAGCAGTTCCGTCCCGATCCGGACAGCCTGCCCGAGCCCCGCATATAACGGATCCTGAGAGGGGGGCATCAGATGCTCACGTGCGGCACTCCTCAGCGCAATCGGAGAGAGTGCACCCATCGGCGGGCGCGCCATTCAAGCAAATTCGCTGGGGGCTTGTCAAGAAGTTGGCCACCTATGACCCGGCCGCTCGATGCGGTATAGTCATTTCTTCGGGTAGGGCACCCCTCTGAAACGCAGGTTCATGAGTTTTTCCTCTCACCAGGCATTCCTGAGCGGACCGCCGCAACCGCTGGTGGTCGTGCGTCCACAACCGGATGTCGACGCGTTCGGGCTGTACTGTCGGCTGGCCCCGGCAGAACGTTCCTCGTTTCTCCTGGAAAGCGCCAACGGCACCGACAGCACCGCGCGCTATTCATTTTTCGGACGCGACCCCTATCTCAGCCTGACAAGCCGCGCGCAGGATTACCGGATCGAGACCGGGGGACAGATCCGGCACGAGCAAGGCTCCGGCCTTCGAGTCCTTCAACGCACGCTGGCCGAATCGACCATTACCAAACCGGAAGGCCTTCCGCCGTTTTATGGCGGCGCGGTCGGATACCTCAGCTATGACTTCGTTCGTTCATTCGAATTACTTCCGACCCTGGCCGCCGACGATCTCCACCTCCCTGACCTGCACATGGCCTTTTTCGACGTCGTCGCCGCGGTCGATCACCATACGCGACAGCTCTACCTGATGTATTGCCCTCCCTTATCGCGATTTCAGTCGGAACCTCGAGAGAAACTCTATCGCGAAGGTTGTGACAGGCTGGCGGAACTGGAAGCCCGCCTGACAAGCCCGATCAG
Source organism: Nitrospira sp. (assembly GCA_024998565.1). Taxonomy (NCBI): domain Bacteria; kingdom Pseudomonadati; phylum Nitrospirota; class Nitrospiria; order Nitrospirales; family Nitrospiraceae; genus Nitrospira; species Nitrospira sp. Next base: position 271,135 of record JACOEM010000006.1, on the reverse strand, counting down.
CTCTCTGGTTTCCTCCCCCTGGCCCTCCCCAACGACCTTTGTTCCCAGCCAATCGCGCGAGGCCTACAAAACTCGTGTGCGGCGTTGCCAGGACTATATCGCCGCCGGCGATATCTACCAGGCCAATCTGTCGCACCGCTTCACCCTCGATCTGCACGCCGCCGCTTCACCGACCGGATTCGAGGGATACTCAACCGAGCTCTATCGCCGCCTTCGCCGGATCAACCCTGCGCCGTTCGCGGGGCTCGTCAGATTCCCTGACCTCAGCCTCGTCAGCAGCTCCCCTGAGCGGCTCGTGCGGCTGACCGGCTCACAGGCCAGCACCAGACCCATTGCCGGCACCAGGCCGAGAGGCACCGGCCTGCAGCAGGACCAACTGCTGCGCGCTGAGCTGCTTGCCAATCCGAAGGAACGCGCCGAGCATGTGATGCTGGTGGATCTCGAACGTAACGACCTCGGAAAGGTCTGCCGCTACGGCTCGGTGCGAGTCGATGAGTTCATGACCATCGAACAGTATTCGCATGTCAGCCACCTGGTGTCAGACGTGGTGGGAACCCTGCAACCGGGCATCTCACCCCTCGACCTGGTGAAGGCCGTGTTCCCCGGCGGAACCATCACCGGTGTCCCTAAACTCCGTTGCATGGAAATCATCGAAGAACTGGAGCCGGTGCGGCGTGGACTCTATACCGGCGCACTGGGGTATTTCAGTTGGAACGGCGACCTGGACCTGAACATTCTCATTCGTACGCTCGTACTGACCAAGAACAGAGGGTATCTGCAAGTCGGTGCCGGCATTGTGGCCGACTCGGATCCCGACCGCGAATATGATGAAACGCTCGCCAAAGCGGGCGCATTTTTCAAAATACTGGAGGCTGGCCGCTGATGTGGGTGTTTCTCAATGATCGGTTTGTGCGCAAAGAAGAAGCCCTCGTCTCCGTGTTCGACCATGGGTTTCTCTATGGTGACGGCGTCTACGAAACTCTTCGTTCCTATGGATCCCGCATCTTCATGCGCGACCAGCACCTAGCCAGACTCCGGCGCTCCGCCGAAGCCATCGGCCTGGACATTCCCATTCCGGAGTCACAATGGCCGGAGCTGCTCCACGAAGCGATGCATCGCAACGGAATCGGGAACGCGCAAGCGGACGCGTACCTCCGGATCACCGTCTCACGCGGCACGGGGGAAATCGGCCTCGATCCCGGTCTCTGCCCGCGGGCCACAGTGGTCATCATGGCAAAGACGCTCCATCCCTCTCCTTCCGCCCTCTCCCGCGATGGGGTGGCTCTGACCATCGCCAGGACCAGGCGAAATCTGCCCGAAGCGCTGTCTCCGCAGATTAAGTCCACCAATTTTCTGAACAACATTCTTGCCAAACGTGAATCGATTGCAGCCGGTACCTTCGACAGCCTGTTTTTGAACTGGAAGGATGAGCTGACCGAATGCACGATCAGCAACCTCTTCTTCATCTACGGCGGAACCCTCCATACCCCCGCACTGGACTGCGGCATCTTGGACGGCATCACGAGAACCATCGTCATGACCCTCGCGCAAGAGGAAGGATTATCCGTCCGGGAAGGCCACTATTACGTCGCGGACCTCCAGCGCGCGGAGGAATGTTTTCTGACCAATACCAGCATGGAAATCATGCCGGTGAGCAGGGTCGATTCGATCGCCATCGGCGATGGCAAGCCGGGCCCGCTGACCCGTCGGCTGCAGACCCGATTCGCGGACAGCCGGACGAGGTTTCTCGAACCGGCCTCGTAGCGAATACGGCCATACACATCCATGATATCAATGTGTTATGCGGATCAAACCGAGTTCGTCCGGGGCAAAGTTTTTTGACAGGTCGGGGGTCCGATGCTACGGTTGAAACAGCCGAATGCGAACGTGCGACTTCACTGGATTCACCGTCCACATGCCCAATGTCGGCCGCATACCAGCGATCCTCTCGATCTCCGCGGCCCTGCTCTTGAGCGCCCTCCCCAGCCGGGCCGACGTGTATCAGTACATCGATGCCAACGGCACTATTTCTCTGACCAACGTGCCGAACGATCCTCGATACAGACGAGTCATTGCTGAACTGCCTCGCTCGCGCACGGTGATCTCGGACGGGGAATTGGAGCCGGTGATTGCCCGGCATTCCAGAGCCCACCGCCTCCATCCGGCGCTGATTCGCGCAGTGATCAAAACGGAATCCGACTTCGACCCGCAGGCGGTCTCACGCGCCGGCGCCATCGGACTGATGCAGCTGATGCCACAGACCGCCGTGCGCTTGGATGTGCGGGATTCCTACAATCCGGATGAGAATATCGGCGGGGGGACGAAATATCTGCGGCAGTTGCTGGACCGGTTTAACGGAAATCTGCCGCTGGCCTTAGCGGCCTACAATGCCGGCGAACATACGGTGGAGCGCTACCAAGGGCTTCCTCCTATTCCGGAAACCAGGCAGTATGTCCAAAAAGTGCTTCGGTACTACCGCACCTTCCTCACGAACGACCGGCTTTCTTCTTCCCGGGCCTACCGCGCACAGGCGCTGGGGGCGAAAGCACGAGCGCTCGTTCCTTCGCTGCCGGCCCGCTCGTCTGACCGTCCGTAAACAGCAGCTGGCTGTGTTGCCGCCACCCGGGCCGATTGGCCTCCGGAAAATCTGAACGATAGTGGGCCCCGACACTATTCTCCCGCCATAGTGCCGCGTCTGTGATACAGCGGGCGACCTGCACCATATTCTTGACCTCCAGGGCCGCTCGCGAGGCAAACGGCTTGGCCAACAGGCGCATCCAGCGCACCAGTTGCGCAGAGGCGCTGATCAACGAATCGCCTGAACGCACGAGTCCTACCTTCCCCCACATCAAGCGACGCAGTGAGCTTCGCAACTTCTCGGGATCATCGAAATCCGTCGGCCGGCCCTGTTCGAGTTCTTCCAGGCGGGGCATGCGCACCGGTCCCGGGAATCGTCCGGCATGGGCCACGGCAGATTGCGCAGCCCGCATGCCGAAGACCAAACCTTCCAGGAGCGAATTGCTCGCCAGACGATTCGCACCGTGCACACCGCTGCAGGCGACCTCGCCGGCCGCACACAAGCCGGGCAACGTCGTCGCCCCCTGCACATCCGTCCAGACACCGCCCATCATGTAATGCGCACTGGGCGAGACAGGGATCCATTCTTCAGTCATGTCGATGTCGTAGCGCAGGCAGGTGGCATAGATGGTGGGGAATCGCCGCTTCACAAAGGCCGCGCCCAGATGCGTCACATCCAGATACACATGGCGCGCGCGAGTCGCCGCCATTTCGGACCAGATCGCTCGCGACACCACATCGCGCGGCGCCAGCGCACCATCCGGATGGTAGCGGTGCATGAACAACTCGCCTTTGATATTGCGCAACTGGCCGCCTTCCCCACGGATAGCCTCCGACAGGAGAAACGGCGGGCTCGAGGGCAGATACAGGGACGTGGGGTGAAATTGCACGAACTCCATATCCATCAACAACGCTCCGGCCCGGAGGGCCATCGCCATGCCGTCCCCCGTCGCGTTGCCCGGATTCGTCGTCCGCGCATAGACCTGCCCGGCGCCACCGGTCGACAACACCACGGCGCTGGCCGGTAGCACCGTGCGCTCGCCGGTCATCTCATTCAACACAATGGCGCCGCAACAGCGCCCGTCGACGACCGCCAGGTCGACCGTGAATCGCCGATCCAACCGTTGAATGCGCGGCTGCCTCGCGGCATAGGTCATGAGAGCGCGCACCATCTCGTTGCCCGTGGCATCGCCTCGCGCGCGCAGAATGCGGCTCCGGCTGTGGGCCGCCTCACGCGTGAAGGCGAAGCGCTTGCCGATCTTGTCAAACTTCGCGCCCCAAGCGATCAGTTCCTGAATGCGCTCCGGCCCTTCCTCGACCAGCGTACGCACAGCTTCACGGCGACAGAGGCCGTGACCGGCCTTGATGGTATCGGTCAGATGGCTGCCGACATCATCTTCTTCGCTCAACGCGACCGCGACGCCGCCCTGGGCATACATCGAATTGCTTTCCAAGGGATGCCCCTTGGTCAACATCAAGACACGCCCGGCCCGGCTGAGTTCGATCGCCGCGCGAAGACCCGCGACGCCGCTTCCGACCACGAGAAAGTCCGTTTCAATTTTGGAGGAGGACAACCTGACAGACATGGCTATGGCTTGGCTTGCCCGCGTGCCGGGCCTTCACCCACGCTGGCGCGCGCGCCCATGCCGAAAGGCAGATCGCCCTGCGCTTCCCGAAGCAGAATGGACTGCGTGCCGACCCAGGCCAACCGCCCATGGCCACGCTGGCGCGTGCCCGCCTCGGCAGGATCCCGTTTCCACTGGCCCTGCCAATGGACAAACACATCGATATTGTCCCCTTCGATCAAGATGCGCTCAATGGAAAACTCCAACTGAATGTCGCGAAAGGTATCGAAGTCGGCGTGAATCTCACGTTGCACCTGATCCAAATTCCCCGACGGGAGGAACAACGCCTCCAGCGCACTACGGTCCCGTTCTACGTAGGATTTACGGAGCGACTCCACAGCCTGGTCGATGCGAAGAATACGGTCGTGATCGTCCTTATACTGAAGGGTTTTTCCTGCACAACCCACGGTCAGGATCAACAGCATGGCCAGGAAGACACGTCTGAGAAAAAGGCGGATCGGCGGGCACGATTCAATCATGGCGCAGTATAGGAACCTTGGCGGAAAGAGGTCAAGCCGACGGGCTCGCCTCACGTTCATCGCCTCCTGCAGAACGGTTATGCGGCCTATCAACATACAACAAGTCATAATCTTGGCTTGCATTTTGGACTGAAACCCACTAGACTCCCGCGCCTAGCAGTTGGAGATTGAATGTATGGCGAGTGTCCTCAAGAAACGCCGGAAGAAGATGCGCAAGCACAAGTATAAAAAGTTGCGCCGGCGTCAGAAATTCTTGCGTCGCAAGAGCTGAGCCCATCACGACATAATGGACGGAGGGATCCGTGCCCGAAGGAAAAAAAGTTCGCATCCGCGTTCGAACGGTGAACTGTGTTTACGTCGGGGATTTCCTCATCCCGCCCATGCGCAATCGTGTGTCAGATGCGATCAACGAAGAGCAGCGGCTGTTCATCAGCCTGACTGACGTGTTGATCAACGATAAGGATCGGTCTGACTTCGTGGCGATCAATAAAAACTTGATCGAGTCCATCGCTCAGCTCTAGCGCGATCTCACCTCATCACGAAGGTCATGCCGTATGCGTATCGCCGCCACCAACGGTGATACGCTACAGGCCTGCCCCCTCTGAAACCATTGTCGTAACACCATGTTCTCGTTCAAACGATTCTTTCCGTTCCTCAAGCCCTACGTCCCTCGAATGATGGCGGCTGCCGTCATGGTTATGGCGGTTGCCGCCATCAACCTTGCCCTCCTTCGTTTAGGCGGCACCCTGTGGGACGTCATCACCGTCCAGCACGATGCCGCGCGCATGACAGAAATGATCCTGCTCTTGTTGGGCTTGGTCTTGATCCAGGGGTTATGTTCGATGGGACACAGTTACCTCACCGCCTGGGTCTCCCAACGGGTGATGGCCGATTTCCGGATCCATCTCTTCGCACATCTCGAGACGCTGTCGGTCAACTTCTTCTCGAAGCGCCGAACCGGCGAATTGATGTCCCGGCTCATGAACGATGTCACCGTCATTCAGAACGTCGTAACCGATACGCCCATCGACGCCGCCAAACAAATCGTTACCTTCATCGGCGGCGCGGGCTTCCTGTTCGCCATGAACTGGCAACTCTGCCTGCTCATTCTGGTGCTGCTCCCGATGCTGGTCGTCGTGGCCAAACTGTTCGGGCGGCGACTCCGGGCGCTGTCCACCAAAATCCAGGACCAAACCGCCTCCGTCAGCACGCTGGTCGAAGAAGTCATTGCAGGGATCCGCGTCGTGAAATCCTTCGTCCAAACGAAACGGGAAGAAGAACGGTTCGTGGCTCAGGTCCAGTCCGCGATGGAGCTGTCACTGCGCCGTGCCACCATCATGGCCTGGTTCGTGCCGACGATCATCTTCGTCACCTTTGCCGCCGCCGCCCTCGTCTTGTGGTACGGCGGGCGCCAGGTCATCGACGGCACGGTCTCCCCCGGCGACCTGTTTGCGTTCGTGCTCTTTGCCGGAATTCTGATCGGACCGTTCGGGTCGGCAGCCCGGGTATTCGCGCAGATCAAGGAAGCCCAAGGGGCCATGCAGCGCGTCTTTGAGATCCTCGACACCCATGCCGAAATTGCCGACGCCCCGGGCGCCATCGACCTGCCGCCCATCCGTGGTCACGTTCGGGCGGAGCACATCAGCTTTGCCTATGATCCCCGGCAGCCGATCCTCTCGGACCTCTCCTTCGAGGCGAAGCCCGGCGAATTGATTGCGATCGTTGGACCCACCGGGTCAGGCAAGACGACGATCATGAACCTCTTGCACCGATTCTACGACCCGACCGCCGGACGGCTCACGGTGGACGGCCACGATGTCAAAGCGGTTCGCCTCGACAGCCTGTATCGCCAGATCGCCCTGGTGCCGCAAGATACGATTTTGTTCGGAGGGCCCATCCGGGACAATATTCGGTACGGGCGGGAAGACGCCAGCGAAGAAGAGATGATTGCCGCCAGCAAGGCCGCGCATGCCCACGAGTTCATCGTGGGATTCCCGGACGGGTATCAAACGATCGTCGGGGAGAAGGGTATTAACCTCTCAGGCGGTCAACGCCAACGTGTCGCCATTGCGCGAGCCATTCTGAAGAATCCTAGAATTCTCCTGCTCGACGAGGCCACCTCGGCTCTGGATACGGAGTCCGAACGGCTGGTGCAGGAGGCGTTGGAGCGCCTGATGGTCAACCGCACCACTTTCGTCGTGGCGCACCGGCTCAGCACCATTCAACGCGCCGATCGCATTCTGGTTCTGAATAAAGGGAAGATCGTGGAAGAAGGGACCCATGCCGCACTGCTGGAGCAGCGGGGCCTCTATCATTATCTGTATACCCTGCGACTCAGCGAACTGCCCGTGTAACGGGGAGGGACTTCACATGCGCTCATGCGTCCTGGCCGTCTGTATCCTGTGGATGGCTCTCCTCTTCGGGATCCAACCCGTTTCCGCCGAGACGCCGCTGCCCAAACCCGACCATATCGTAATCGTGATCGAGGAGAACCATTCGTTCGCCCAAATCATCGACTCACCGTCGGCCCCCTACCTCAACGCACTGGTCCGCAGAGGCGCACTGCTGACCAACTCCTACGGCATCACCCATCCCAGCCAACCGAACTATATCGCCCTGTTCGCCGGATCCATCGAGGGGGTCAATGGGAACACGTGCCCGCTCGCGTTGACGGCCCCGAATCTTCATAGCACCCTGGCGCAAGCCGGTCAGACTTTCATCGGGTACGCTGAAGATTTGCCCGCCGTCGGCGCCACCGATTGCGTGGCAGGGGCCTATGCACGCAAACATAACCCATGGGTCAATTGGCAGTCGTCTCCCATCAACACCGTGCCGCCCGCCGACAATCGTCCGTTCACCGACTTCCCGACCGATTTCCACACGCTGCCCACCGTCAGCATGGTCATCCCCAATCAACTGAACGACATGCACAACGGGAAGGACCCCGAACGCATCGAGCGCGGGGACCAGTGGCTCCGGACGCATCTGGATGCCTACGTGCAATGGGCGGAGACCCACAACAGCCTCCTGATCGTCACCTGGGATGAGGACAACGGAAAATCAGACAACCATATCCCGACGATTCTGGTGGGGCCGATGGTGCGGCAGGGACGGTTCGGCGAACAAGTCGATCACTATGGGCTCTTGCGCACGATCGAAGACATGTACGGCGCGAAGCCGGTCGGGTTCAGCCGGCAAGCCAGCCCCCTCACCACCATTTGGGCCCCCTAGCGGGCCTCAGCGACAGGCTCCCGCATTCGCCTCCACGCCTTCCACAGTTCCATCACCACGAACGGCAGCACGCCGAGTCCCAGCATCAGCCACCATTCGTCGGCTCGAAGCGGAACGACTTTGAAAATCTCCTGCCCCCAGGCGCTCAACAAAATCCCGGCCTGTAACAGGGCAGAGAGCAGCACGGCCCCCACAAGCGCCCGATTGGTCATCACTCCGATTTGAAACAGAGAATACCGTTCATGGCGACAACTGAAGGCGTGCAGCAGCTGTACCAACACCAGCGTGGTAAAGGTCATCGTTCGCGCGAAAGGCACCTCATCGTGCCAAATCGTGAGAGAGATCCCGAAGACGGCCAGCGTCACCAATGCCATCACCGTGCCCTGGAGACAGACAGCCAGAAATCGCTCTCGATCCAACAGGCGGGCTTGCGGGTCGCGAGGCGGCCGTTTCATCACATCGGGATCTTTCGGATCGACGGCGAGGGCCAGAGCCGGAAATCCGTCGGTCACCAGATTGATCCAGAGAATATGAATCGGAAGCAGCGGCAGGGGCCAGCCCAGCAACGTACTCCCCAACATCACCAGCACTTCGCTCAAGTTGCACGACAAGAGATAATGTACGGCCTTGCGGATATTGTCGTAGATACTACGCCCCTCCTCGACCGCCGCCGCGATGGAGGCGAAGTTGTCGTCGGTGACGACCATGTCCGACGCATCCTTCGTGACATCCGTGCCGGTCAGGCCCATCGCAATCCCGATATCCGCTTCCCGCACCGCCGGGGCATCGTTCACCCCGTCGCCGGTCATCGCCACCACCGCCCCTTGCGCGCGCCAGGCCCTCACGATGCGCAGTTTGTGCTCGGCCGATACCCGCGCGTACACCGCAATGTCCCGGACCCGCGCGGACAACTCGCCATCGGTCAGCCCATTCAACTCCAGTCCGGACAGCGCCTGCGTTGCGCCGCCCGGGAAGCCCGCCTCACGCGCAATGGCCAGGGCCGTCTCCTTATGATCACCGGTAATCATCACCGTCGCGATACCCGCCGACCGGCAGAGCTCGACGGCCACTTTGGCCTCGGGACGCAAGGGATCTTTCATGGCGGCTAACCCGAGAAAGACCAACTGCCGCTCAATGGTCTCGGAGTCGTACGTGGACGGCTCTTGATCGAGTGTCCGCCGGGCCAGGGCGACGACACGGAGGGCTTGCTCGGCAAACTGCCGGTTGATAGACAGAATGGACGCTCTCATCGAATCGGTGAGCGGGTGCACCTGCCCCTCGACCGATAGAAAGTCGCGACAACGGCCGAGCAGAACATCCGGGGCGCCCTTCACATAGGCCACGAGGTCTGCGCCCGATCGTCGAACCACCGTCATCATCTTGCGTTCGGAATCGAAGGGAATTTCCCCCACCACCGGATGCGCCCGCTCCAGGTCTGCTTTCCGCCATCCGGCCTTGCCGCCCGCAACGAGTAACGCCCCTTCCGTGGGATCGCCCACCACTTTCCAACTGCCATCGACTTCCTTGAGCGTTGCGTCGTTGCACAACAGTGCGCTCAACAGAAGCTGCTGCAAGCCTCCCTCGCGCGGATCACCACCGATGATGTCGCCCTCCGGCCCATACCCTTCTCCGGTCACCTCATACACCTGCCCATCGAGGGCCAGACGGGTCACCGTCATTTCGTTCTTCGTCAGGGTGCCGGTCTTGTCCGTACAGATCACCGTCGCCGCACCCAGCGTCTCCACGGCAGGCAATCGACGGATCAACGCATGGCGCGTCACCATGCGCATGACGCCGAGCGCCAGGGTCGTCGTCACGATCGCCGGCAGACCTTCCGGGATGGCCGCCACGGCCAGACTCACCGCCGTGAGAAACATGTCGAAGACCGGCTCGCCTCGCCACAAGCCCAGCACGAACACGACGACGACGATCCCGAGAGACAGCAGCAGCAGCACATGGCCGAACTGCTCCAACCGCCGCTGGAGCGGGGTCGGCTCGACAGGCACCGACGTCATCAACGTGGCGATCCGTCCCAGCTCGGTTCCACGGCCGGTTGCGACGATGAGCGCGCGGCCCTTCCCGCCCGTGACGGTGGTCCCCAGAAACACCATGTTCCGCCGATCGGCCAGGGGCAGGTCGTTGTCAGGGAGCACCCCGCCGGATTTGTCGACCGGCGTGGATTCCCCGGTCAGCGCGGCCTCCTGCGTGCGCAACGCCGCGGCTTGAATGAGGCGCGCATCTGCCGGGATGTGATCCCCCGCCTCTACGTCGATGATGTCGCCGGGCACCAATTCCGTGGAAGACAGCTGACGCCGCGAGCCGCCGCGAATCACCCGCGCGTAGGTCACCGCCAGGGTTTTTAGTGCCGCCAACGACTGTTCGGCTCGATACTCTTGAACGAAACCCAGAAATCCGTTCAATAGGACGATGGCGAGGATGGCACCGGTATCGATCCATTCCCCGAGCAGGCCGGAAACGATCGCAGCGCCGATCAGCACCCAGACAATCAGGCTGGTGAACTGCGCCCCCAGGATCGTCCAAGGGGAAGGAGGTGGGGCTTCCGGCAGTTCATTCCGACCATGAACAGACAGGCGGCGCGCAGCGTCATCCTCGCGCAATCCCTGTGCGAGGCTCACATCAAGAGCCCGCGCGAGTTCATCGGGGGACTGTGCGTACCACCGGGCTTGGATGTTTTGCCCCTGCTCGACCATAGCCTCCAATCTCGCTGCCCTACCGGTTCTGCGTTGGGATCCGGATCCCCTACGTACACATCCCGAGCACGACCGATATTCAGGTAAGTGCTTCAGCTTCCAGGAGAAACCCCTGGTTTTTCTCACGTCTACGACGCAGCCTTACAAAAAAATGTGGCCCTCCCCTTGCCGAAGACTCAATCCTTGCGAAAACACGCCGATAGAGTATCCACGAAGGACGGAGCATCGGCCCTGGATCGGGCGTCATTCCTGTGGTGGGAACAACCGTCGCTTGAAGCTGTGGATCTGTTAGGATTGGTGGTATATGACACGTTCTTCCTGGTCGGCTCCGAATCCGATTCCGGACAGTTTGCGCCGCAGCCTCAAGGACCTCCGCCACGGCCTGCTTGGCCTGCATAAGTCCCTCATCGTCTCCGAACAAGTCACCTATGAACGCATCTACGGGCGCGTCTCCTCAGCGGGGCAGTTACTGCAACTGGTTATGAACGACCCCTGGTTCGCCTGGCTTCACCCCCTATCACACCTCGTCGTCCGCATCGATGTCGTCCTCGAAGATCAAGACGACACGACCCTGGAAGCAGCACAGGACCTGCTGTCGGAAGCGCGCACGATGCTGCGGCCCTCCGAAGAGGGCGACGGGTTCGAACGCAGCTACTATGAAGCGCTGCAACGGACACCCGACGTGGTCCTGGCCCATGCCAGCGTCAAGAAACTGCTCGGCACTGCTGCCACAGCCGCATCCGCCGCTGCAGCCTGATCACTCCCGCTCAGAACAGAGGATGGTGCGGGGACGAGGAAAAGGGCGCCGAACGCGGCGCATCCCCTCGATTCCCGAGAAACCGCCATCCGTTCTTGTCCCGCACCAGATAGTGAACCTCCTGGAACCAACTATCCAGCGTGATGCGGGCGCCTGACTGCGCCTCTGTACCATAAAGACCGCCGGTGCACGTCAACTCCACCCGGGTCCCTTCTTCGGTCTGCACCACCTTCATCTCGGAAAACAGGTGCGTCGAGGATAACGCGCGATAGTGCTCGAACACCTCGCCCCAGATGCGCTCCACGTCCGCCACATGTAAGCCGTGATAGTTGTAGCCGGAAGCATAAAACTGCATCAGCGCGCTGAGATCCTGCCGTTCCAGCGCTTGCTCCGCACGATCGAAGGCCGTCAGAATGTCCTGCATCGTCTGATCGGCGCGAATCGCCTTAGCTCCGGTGATGCTCTGTCCCTCACGCTTCAGCGTCATCTCAGGCAGCACCTGGACGGTGGCATGCGCCGACGGCCCCGCCAGCATGAGGCTCGCCGCCAATACACAGGCGACTCGCCACTGTCGCCGAAACCCGAGAACGGTCGTAGCTCGCTGTCGCATCCTGGCTCCTTCCCTTGCACGGCCATACGGACCGTCGCTCGATACAGATACATCCTTGCCTCACACAATGCAAAGCCGATACCGAGAGGCCGCCGATGGGCGCAATCCGATATCCCGCTAACCCTCCGCGAAGTACCACGATTGGACGCTCGCCTCCAATCCACAGGCGCTATACGTCTCACCGCTGAAGGGAAATACCCCAGCCTGCCCTCCACACTGTCGCAGGACGCCACAAACTGATACCGACCAACTCTCCATGAACGTGCGGGACACAGGGCGCCGTGACGCGGGTTTCGCACTTTTTCTTTGGCCGGCGGGAGGTGAACGTTAGACTACAGTCACCTCACAACCGACACCCGAACGAAAGAGGGCAAGGAGATCCCATGCCATCATTCACACAGTCAGTTCCAATCGGCGTGCTCGGACTGATCCTGTTCACATCCGAGACCGCCATGGCAGCGGAGCCACCGCAGCCCGCACTCATCGCCCTCGTGGAACAACCGTGGGCCCTGAGCCTCGACATGACCGGTTACCGTGTGCAGATCGACGGGATCAAACCGGATGGGCGGCGATATGTCTTCGCCACCAACAGCGCCGCATCGACGCATCTCTCGGTCACGTTGGAAGCGGTGTCCGGACAGGCTACGGAACAAGGCTGCCTCGCCCATCTGGAACACATCGCGCGGACATCACCGGAACAACCCCGGCAGGACATCACGCGATACGAAATCAGGCACATACCTATCCTCGAGTATCTGCTGCCAGAGACCAAGGGAACATCGGTAGATCAACTCCACCTATTCGCCTGCGTCCGTAAAGACAACGTCTACGCAGACATCCACGTTGCTACAACCGGTTTCACGCGCGGAGATGATTCACGATTGCGAGCGGTGCTGCAGAGTCTCGACATCGTCCCCGCCCCCCGGGCCGGCAGCCTCGACCACTTTCGAGCAGGCAGCGCATCCTACCTGCAAGGGCACTTTCGGCAAGCCATTCCGTACTATGAGCAGGCGATCGCGTTGGAACGAGCACACTCAACCCTCGACAAGGCCGTCTGGCGCCTGCTCGTTCATAACTTGGGGGTGGCCTACGGTATGACCGGTGACCTCACGCGCGCCAAGGCCACGTTGGACTACGGCCTCTCACAAGATCCTGCCAACTCACTGTTTCATTACCACCTCGCCCGCACCTACGCAGGGATGAACGATCGGGAAAAGGCGATGCAATCCCTCCACGCTGCCTTCCGCAACAATCGCCAGCGAGAGGGGGGTGACCGCATACCGGATCCCCGACAGGATGTTTCATTCAGGCGATTCATGCTGGATCCGACATTCAGGGACTTGGCGGAGTCTCTCATGCAGCCGGCTATTTGAACGGAGGTTGAACAGGCTCATCGCGCATCGGGCGAGGTGCATGTCTCCCACGCCATGCTTGTTGCAGGTTGGTTTCGAAAGCGCACGGTCTCGATCCCGTCACACAAACGCAGCGCGGAAAGGGCAATCGATGGCGAAACGGAAGAACAGACGAGTGGAAATGAACCGGCCCATTGAGCTTCAAGGGCCTCGCGGAACCAGCCAGGGCGTCGTGCGGGACTTCTCCCCAGGCGGGTGCCGGATCGAACAGCCTGAGGCCAAGGTGCATTGCGGAATGCGATTGACCCTGCGCATCTCACTGCCCGATCGCCGTGAACCCATCGAAATCAAACCCGCCGTCGTCACCTGGACCGGCAAGGATTCGTTCGGGGTCGAATTCCTGTCGCTCGCTCAGGACATACGGGCGCGTGTAAAAATGGTGTACGATCTGCTCCTCGACGCACAGTCAAGCGCAGAGAGCGAGCGAGTCATCTCCCTCCCATCCGTCTCCTGGAAATGACCGCCCGCGAGGTGAGCAGGAAGATCATATCCCTCGTGCACATGCCCGGCGTCATCGGAACAACAGCCAGAGGCCGAGCAAATACCCGAGAATCATCACCAGGCTATCCGGTTCAATGAGCCAATACCGCTTCTCCACTCGATACACAATCCCCATCAGCCCTACATTCATCATCACAATGCCCCAGAGGGCGGTCAACGCATGAGTGGAGTCGATCGCACCGAGTAATGGCCCACCGGCGTATGCCAGGTCGGCAAACAAGAAAGCCGCTATATTGAAGGCATTGCTGCCGAAGAGATTGCCCACTGCAAGATCGAAGGCCCCGAGCCGGACGGCGGCCAGAGACGTGACCAACTCAGGCAATGTCGTCACCACCGCCACGAGCGACGTCCCGACGAAGGTCGTGCTGACTCCCGATTGATCCGCGATATCCTTGGCTGACTTGGCAAGCAGTGGGGCGGCGATGATCAGGACCACCGTAGCGGCGACGAATCCGATGGCGGCGCGGCGCAGTCCGTCACGCCGGACTGACTCTCGCGTGTGGTCGTCGTCAGCCTCCGCCTCGGCAAGGAGTTGCTGTGCCCGCTGGCGCCGCTTGACGTCTTCCTGTCGAAACACCATCCGCATGCCGAAGACATAGGCCAGAAAGAGCAGAGCGCTTCCCCCTTCGATGGCCGAAGCACCCATCCCGTTCCGAAACAACATCAGAAACGCGGCTAATCCAGTGAGGAGCATCGCCAGCGCAGCCACGAGCGTATGCTCGAAAGCCGCCTGCTCCCAGACGCGCTTGTCGCGATGGACAAGGTCGATGAGGCCAAGGGTGAACATGTTGGCAAGCACCGCGCCGAAGAGATCTCCGGCGGCCAGGTCCGGCGCATCGAGCAAACCGGCGCTGACGGTCGTGAATACCTCGGGCAGCGACGTCGCAGCCGCCATCAACACGACGCCGACCCACAGTCGCCCAAGGCCTGTCAGCGCCGCTATCTGGTCGCCGCAGCGCGAGAGTTTCGTCCCTGCCATGACGATCATGGCTCCGCTCAGCACGAGGATGGTCCATGACGCGAGCAATCGCCTCTCCTTACCACGATTCTCAGGTCTAAGGACCGAGATCCGCAATGGTCGGGAGTGTGCCGACTCCTCCGCTCCGGCGTCAAGCAGTCATCCGCGTCGATTCGACCAGTCGGTTACCCAACCCTGACGCTTGCGGGCAGCATCGTAATGGAATCACCGGCGGCCATCTGGAAGCGGGCTGCATACGGGCAGGATTGATCCAATCAGGAAAGTCGTATCTCGGCCCGCGCTACTGCGGGCGAGCGGGCAGGAGTTCAGCCACCTTTTCAATAATGGCCTGGGGGAGAAACGGTTTCTGCAAATAGGCGGCTTGTGCATCGACCCCGTGCGAGACCAGCATGTCGCCGGAATAACCGGAAATATAAAGTACTTTGATGTTCGGAAACATCGTCCTCGCCCCCTGTGCCAGCACGGCCGCTTTCATTCTCGGCAGGATGACATCCGTGATCAGGAGATCGCATCCCCCTTTTCGCAACTGCAGCATTTGCAGCGCCTCGACGCCGTCGGTGGCCGCCAGCACCTCATACCCCTGGTCTCGAAGCACGGCTGAGACGAGGCGCCGAATGCCCTCGTCGTCTTCCACAAGCAGGATGGTCGCGCAGGCGGCCGGAAGCGCACGAGACGCCGCCACCGGCTCGGCTTCTCCTGTTTGTGTCAGCACCCGGGGCCACATCACCGTAAACCGCGAGCCGCGTCCAGGCTGGCTGGTCACATCGATATAGCCGCGGCTTTCCTTCACAATGCCATAGACCGTGGCTAACCCCAGGCCGGTACCTTTGCCGAACTCCTTCGTACTGAAGAACGGCTCAAAGATATGGGCGAGCGTCTCGGCGTCGATCCCGCATCCGGTATCCTCCACCACGAGTTTGACGTAGGGACCAGGAACCGCGCCGGGGTGGGCACGCACGTACGCCTCGTCCAGATCGGCATTCCCTGTCTCGATCGTGAGAATCCCGCCTTCCGCCATGGAATCGCGCGCATTGAGGGCCAGATTGAGCAACACCTGCTCGATTTGCACGGGATCGCCCAACACATGCCCGGCCTTGGGATCGAGCACAATCACCGTCTGAATCTGCTCACCGATTAAACGACGCAGAATATCTTCCATGTCGCGAATCAACGTATTGAGCGGCACATCCCGCTGTTCCAGCACCTGGCGCCGGCTGAACGTCAGCAGCTTCTTCGTCAAAGCGGCCGCCCTGCTCCCCGCCTGTCCGATCATCTCCACTTCATGATGACAGGGATGCGAGCCGAGCTGCTGCGCCACCCGTTGTGAATGGCCGATCACCACCATGAGCAGATTGTTAAAATCGTGCGCGATGCCGGCCGCCAGCCGCCCGAGGGCCTCCATCTTCTGCGACTGCCGCAGGCTCTGCTCGTCCTGCTTCCGTTTCGTCACATCGACGATCGTTTCAATGACATGGACCCGTCCGTCCGTCGTCGGAGCCTTGGCCCAATGGATCAGGAGACGGCGGCCATCGGGCATGTCCACCTCCTCGGATACCACGCCTTCCCGCGCCAACGCCTCAGGCATGCGGCAAAACTCACAGGGAGCCGCCTTCCCCGCGATTTTCGCATGGCATCTGGAACCGGCCATGTCACCGAATATTTCCAGTGAGGTTCGATTTTGGAATTGCACGGAATGGTCGGCAGGATCGATCACATTCACGGTCACCGGCTGTGAATCGAGCAAGACCTGCGGATCATACGACGGAGTATTGGAGCGCGGCGTGGAAACGGCCATGACGTCCTCACGAGAATCGACAGCGGGGAGTAGACAGGATCTGAACTTCTTCCTTTGGTTGTACTACATCACCATGCACAGTCAAGGAGATGATTGATTACAGGGAGCCGCCACGTGACGTGCCTTCGCGTCGCCCTCTCTTCCGACGGCCTTGCCGCATTAACTCCCATTGTGAACCTGCCGGTAAAACAACTGCTTTGCGAACTCCGCCACCACCACATAGGCCAACAGGATTCCGAGCATCGCCGCCCAGAAGATGGGTGGCAGCGGCTCGAATCCCAGAAACGCTCCCACCGGTGTCACCGGCAGCAACATGGTCGCCAATCCAGTCAGGAGGGTCGTGAGCAGCAGCGCCGGAGAGGGCCGGCTGCTATAGCACGGCCGGCGGGTGCGAATGACCAGCACGATCAACGAGGCCGACAGTACGGATTCGACAAACCAGCCGGTGCGAAACTGGCCGGTCGTTGAGCGCAACAGCAGCAAGAGGACGCCGAACGTGAGGTAATCGAACAGGGAACTCACCAGACCGAAGGTGAGCATGAATCGTCGGATGAACGGGATATCCCATCGGCGAGGCCGCTCGATCAGTTCGTGATCGACCCGGTCGGTGGCAATGGTCATTTCCGGAAGGTCGGTCAGGACATTCGTCAACAGGATTTGCTTCGGCAGCAGCGGGAGAAACGGTAGGAACAGCGAGGCCCCGGCCATGCTGAACATGTTGCCGAAATTCGCACTGGTGGCCATAAACACATATTTCAGCGTATTGGCGAAGGTCATGCGGCCCTCGCGAACACCTTGCACCAGCACGCCCAAATCATGCTCCAACAGGACGAGGTCGGCCGCTTCTTTGGCGACATCGACGGCGCTATCGACTGAAATGCCGACATCCGCCGCGTGGAGCGCCGGGGCATCGTTGATACCGTCGCCGAGGTACCCCACCACATTGCCGGAGGCGCGCAGCGCACGGATGATGCGTTCCTTTTGATTGGGTTCGATTTCCGCGAAGATGTCGATGCTGTTCGCGCGCGTGCGTAGCGCGTCGTCGCTCATGCCGCGCAGATCAGTTCCCGTAAGCAGGTGCGGATTCTCAAGCCCAACCGCCCGCCCGACATACGCCGCCACCGGCGCCTGATCTCCGGTCACCATTTTTAACGAAACCCCGAGGCGTTTGAGCGTGGCAATGGTCTCGGCCATGCCGGGCTTCGGAGGATCGGCAAAGGCCACCAGGCCCAGAAAGGTCATGGCCGTTTCATGTTCCTTGGAAACACGGTCAGCGGCGCCCATGTCACGGCAGGCCAGCCCCAGCGTGCGAAATCCTTGCGCACTCAGTTCGCGAACCTGCTGTCGAATGGAATCCCGGACCTCATCGATCGACACCACAGTGCCGTCCGGCTGTTCAGCATCGAGACAGGCCGTCAGCATGCTGTCCACGGCCCCCTTCGTGATCAACACATGCGTCTGCGGGGTCGCCACCAGAATCGAGAGCCGTTTGCGGACGAAGTCGTACGGTTCTTCCTCCAGCTTGCGATAACCGGTGAGATCGACCGACCGGTGTCGGCGCAACGCGTCATCCAGCGGATTCGGGAATCCGGTTTCGAACATCGCGTTCAGCTGGGCGAGGAATAACACCTTCTCGCTCGGCCGGCCCTGAAGATCCAGTGCCGCGTGCAGCCGCATGGACCCCATGGTCAGGGTACCGGTTTTGTCGGAGCACAACACGTTCATGCTGCCGAAGTTTTCAATCGAGGTCAGGCGTTTGACGACCACCTTGTGTCGCGCCATTCGCCTGGCGCCGTGGGAGAGATTGACGCTGATGATGGCCGGCAACAGTTGCGGCGTCAGGCCGACGGCCAACGCCATGGAAAACAGAAAGGACTCCAGGACCGGGCGCTCCAAATACACGTTCACCGCGAAAATCGAGAAGACCAGCAGCAACGTGACTTCGAGCAACAGATACCCGAATCGGCGCACGCCCCGTTCAAATTCCGTTTCCGGCGCCCGTACCTGCATCCGATGGGCGATGCGGCCGAATTCCGTGTCCTTGCCTACCGCCACGATCACGGCCCGCGCCTGCCCGCTCACCACATGGGTTCCCAGAAACAGGCTGTTCGTGCGCTTCTGCAAAGGGGCCGCAGCCGTGAGTGTTCCTGTCGATTTCTCTGCCGGATAGGTCTCCCCCGTCAAGGTCGCTTCATCGACGAACAGATCCTTGGCATCGAGCAGCCGCGCGTCCCCGGGCAGGCTCGATCCTGCCGAGAGCTCCACAATATCGCCCGGCACGATGTCGTCGGCAGGCACCTCCCGCAACCGGCCGTCCCGCCATGCTCGGGCCGTGATCTGCACGAGCGCCAACAGGCCGGCCACGGCGCGGGCCGCACTGTATTCCTGCCAGAAACTCAACAGCGCGCTCACCAGAATGATGGCCAGAATAATCAGCGCATCGCTATGTTCGGCGAGAAAAAACGACACACAGGAGACAAAGAGCAGGATGAGAATAATGGGGCTTCGGAACTGGGCCAGCAGCAGCCGGAGCGGCTGACTGTCTCGCTGGGGTTTGAGCCGGACGGAGGCAGAGACGACTTGCCGCTGTTCGGCTTCGCCGCTGCTCAACCCCTCCGGTACGGCGCGCAGATCGCGAAGCAGCTCGTCCGGAGAACAGGCCCAAAAGGGTCGTCCGTTCTCCATGGTCTCGTGACCTCCCTTCACACCCACTCCGGGGCATGTTCCTTCGCGATCTCCTGTTCGGCAAACGTTCGATACAGGGCCGGAAGGACCAGCAGCGTCAACGCCGTGGACGTGAACAGGCCGCCGACGACGACCGTGGCCAAAGGCCGCTGGACCTCCGCTCCGATTCCTTGCGCCAGGACCAGCGGCAAGAGGCCGAGCAACGTCGTCATCATCGTCATCACGACCGGGCGAAGCCGTAAGACACAGCCCGTCATGATCGCCGCCTCCGTCTGCTGCCCCTCATTCCGCAACTGATTGATATAGGAGACGAGCACGATGCCGTTGCCCACCGCCAACCCGAACAGTTCGATAAACCCGATCGAGGCGGGCACACTCAGATATTGATCGCTGAGCCACAGCGACACGACACCGCCGATCAAGGCGAACGGCAGATTCAGAATGATCAAGGAGGCATACCGCAGCGAGTGAAACGCCCAGAAGAGCAGGAAGAAGACCAACCCGAGCGTGATCGGCACCACTACCAGCAAGCGCGCATTCGCACGTTCCATATTCTCGAACGCCCCGCCCCACGCCACCGTATACCCCTGCGGCAACCGGATCCGTTCGGCCAACAGCTTCCGGCCTTCATCCACGACACTGCCGATGTCGCGCCCCACCACATTGAACCCGATGTAGATCCGCCGCTTCGCCTGCTCACGGCTGATACGCGCCGGGCCTTCCCGCATGTCGATGGTCGCGAGCTCACTCAAGGGAATCGGCGCGCCGGACGCGGATCGTACCCGGATATCTCCGATGGCCCCGATACTGTTGCGAGAGGGCTCCGGGAAACGCAGGGTCAGCTGAAATCGACGCTCCCCTTCGTACACCTGCGTGGCCGGCTTGCCGCCCACCGCCGTCGTAATGATGTCGTGCACATCCGACACGTTGATCCCGTAACGGGCGATTTTTTGACGATCGATGTCGATCGTCAAATACGGCTGCCCGGCAACCTGTTCGACCTTGACGTCTTTGACCCCTTCCACCGTACGCATCAGATTCGCAATGGCTTCGGCGTTCTGATACAGCAGGTCGAGATCCTCACCGAACAGTTTGATGGCGCATTCGGTCCTGATGCCTGAGATCAATTCATCGACCCGCTCCTGAATCGGCTGACTCATCAGGACGGAAATACCGGGAATCTCCGTAAGGCGCTTCCGGATCGCATCGACCAGGCCCGATTGTGTCTGTGCCGTGGTCCAGGTGTTTCGCGGATACAGCGTCACGATCGGATCGCTCTCATTCGGCTCCTCCGGACCGACGGCGATATCGGGGCGTCCGATCTTGCTCACCGACATCTGCACTTCCGGAAACTCCAGCATGACTTTCTGCGTCTGCTTCTCAATCGCGATCGACTCCGGCAACGAGACACTCGGCAGCCGCACGATTTGCGGCGTCAACGCCCCCTCCTCCAGAATCGGAATGAATTCCCGCCCCACGAACGGCAGCAGGGTCAGACTCGCCAACACCACCGCCGTCGATCCCAGCAACACCGGCACCCGATGGTCGAGCGTCCAACGGAGCACCGGCTGATAGCGGGCCTTCATCCACCGGGCGAGCCGGGTCTCCTCCGGATGATCGCCGCGCAGGATCAGGGACGCCAGAACCGGCGAGAGGGTCAAGGTGACGACCACCGACATCAGCAGCGAAATCACGAGCGTATAGGCCAGGGGGGCAAACATTTTCCCTTCCATCCCGTGCAGAGTCATGAGGGGAAGGAAGACGACGCTGATGATCAGGATCCCGAACACGATCGGCCGCCCTACTTCGCTGGTGGCCCGGAAAATCACCTCCAGCCGGGACCGCTGATGCAAATGATTTTCTGAGAGATGGCGATAGACATTCTCCACCACGACCAACGATCCGTCGGCAATTTCCCCGATCCCGATCGCCAGGCCGCCCAAGGTCATGAGGTTGGCGGAGAGCCCCACGCGTTGCATCACCAGGAACGTCATCAGCGGCGTAACCAACAGAGACACGGTGACGACGATCGCGCTCCGCACATGGCCCAGAAACAGGAAAAACACAACGGTCACCAGGACGATGCCCTCGATCAAGGCATCGCGCACGGTATTGATGGCCGCTGTCACGAGCTCGATCCGGTCATAAAACGGGATGATCTTGAGGCCTTCCGACAACAACCCGTCCTGCTGAATCGTGTCGACCCGGCGTTTCACGGCTTGGACGACTTCACGTGCATTGCCTCCGCGCAGCATCAACACCGTGCCCGCCACCACCTCCCGCTCGCCGTTCAACACGGCCGCGCCATGGCGCACCGCATGACCGATACGCACCTCTGCCACATCACGGACGAACACGGGTGTGCCGCCCGCTTCCTTCACGACGATACGTTCGATGTCGGGCAGGGTTTTGATGAGTCCCAGCCCCCGCACAATCGCGCGTTCCGCATGCCGCTCCAGCACGTTGCCGCCGGAATTGGCATTGTTCTTCTGCACCGCCTCATAGATGTCGTGCAGCGTCAGGCTGTATTTGCGTAACTTGTCGGGATCCACCAACACGTGGAACTGCTTCACGAATCCGCCCAGACCGTTCACATCGATCACGCCCGGCACACTTTTCAGCAAGGGGCGCAGCACCCAGTCCTGTACCGTCCGCTGATTCGTCAGCTCGGCCTCCACTATCACGGCATCGGTCGCATGGGCTTGCGGGCCTTCGAGATAGTATTGGTAAATCTCCCCCAGCCCGGTCGTGACCGGCGCCAGGACCGGATCGATGCCCGCCGGCAACCGCTCCTTGACCGCCATGATCCGCTCCAACACCAACTGGCGGGCAAAGTACACATCCACATCGTCTTCGAACACCACCGTCAGCTGAGAGAGCGCGAACTTGGACAACGAGCGGATTTCCGTCAGACCCGGCAGGCCGTTCATCTGCAGTTCGATCGGATAGGTGATGAAGCGTTCCACTTCAACGGGAGAGAGGCCCGGCGCTTCCGTCAACACCTGCACCTGCACATTGGTCACATCGGGGTAGGCATCGATGGGAATGGATTGAAAGGCGAACAGCCCGGCCACGGAGAACATGCAGGCCAGTCCGATGACGAGGATCGATTGGCGGAGCGAGAACTCCAACAGTGAGGCAATCATGGCGTGGGCTCGATTTTGTGGATATCGAACTCCGACTTGATCGCGAAGGCTCCTTTGACGACCACGTCTTCCCCCTCGTGCAGCCCCTCCAGGACGAGCGCCTTTCCATCCAGTTCGTCTCCCAGGAGAACCCGGCGCGATTCAAACCGATTGTCCGGTCGACGCACGAACAGCAATTTGCCCGTGCCGTCCTGCTGCACGGCCGTGAGCGGCACCGCCAACGCCTCCGGTTGAGGCGACGCGAACACACGGACCATGGCGAACATCTCCGGCTTCAAGGTCCGATCGGGATTGAGCACGGTGACACGGACGCGCATCGTCCTGGTCGACGGGTCGAGGACATCGCTGACGTAGGTCACGGTGCCGGAGAACAGCCCGTGCGGATAGGCCGGAACCATCACATGAACCCGGTCCTTCGGACGAATAAAGCGCACGTCCTTTTCCGGCACGTTGGCCACCACCCAGACATCGGACAGGTCGGCGATGGTGAAACAGTTCCGCGAGGTCTCCACCACCTCCCCGCGCGTGATATTACGCATGATCACACGGCCCGCAAATGGCGCTCGAATCGCCACGTCGGAACGGATCGTCTGCTCGCGTTCGAGCCGTTGGATTTCCTGGGCCGGCACGCCGAGCAGCGCGAGCCGATGCGAGGCTTCCCGCGCATCGGCTCGCGCGGTTTTCATTTCCGCTTCCCGGCGTTGCAGTTCGGCCAGACTGATCGCACGATGCTCATGAAGATTTTCCGCCCGTTCAAAGGCCAGCTGCGCTTCATGTTGCCTCGCCGCCGACTTGAGGTACGCGCCTTCGGCCATCCCGAGATCGGTACTGTCGAGCAGAGCCAACCGCTCACCCTTCTTCACATCTTTCCCCACATCGACCAGCACCTCGACGACCCTCCCTCGAATGAGAGTCGTGACCTCCGCCAGTTCATTCTCGTTGGCTTGCACGGTCGCGGGAAATTCGCGATGGAAGGTAAACGGCTCTTTCTTGACCGTCATCACCTCGATGCCGGCCCGGGCAATTTCAGGATCGGTCAGCTGCACCATCCCGTTGGCGGCTCTGTTCACCGGCTTACCGGCCGTCGGCGCCACGGGCGCATCCCGATCGCAGGCTGCCGCCAGGATCAGTACCAGCCCGATCACCAGGCATCGTCCCGCAAGAGAACGCCAGTCACCGGATCGCCGATGCTGTCCGTTGGAATTCCGCCTGAAAACCCCCGCTGTGTCTGTCATGCGTCGATCATCTGCCTTGCGCGACCCTGCTGTTCCTGAGAACAGCAGGGACCATGCCGTGAGAGAGTCCGGATTTCGAGAGGAATGGGATGCCGGTAGCAGCGTTTTGCTACGCTACCGGCCCTGAGAGCGGGGTGAAATGCCACAGCAGTCTTAGTTGCCCCGGGAGGAACCAGCAGAGCCACAGACGTTCCCAGAACCTGCCGCAGGCTGTTGAGAAAGACCGTCCAGCAAGGCCGCAGCAAGGTCCGCGACGCGAAGAGTAATGAGCGTCACATCTGCGGACGGGCGCGAGACGGTGAGCGCCCAGTGTCCCAGAGGCGAGGCGGTCGTTCTTACCCACCCACCCCGAGCCTGCCAAGACAGGCACTTGTCCCGTGGCCGTACATCGAGCCTCTGAACGACGCGAGAACGCCGCTGGCGGCCTTTCTCATCAGCCTGCCTAACGGACCACGAGCACCGAGCAAGTGCTGTGCTGCACAACCTTGGTCGAAACACTGCCCAGCAGGAACCTGGCGACGGCCCCCATGCCTTTGGCCCCGGTCACGATCAGATCGACTTTCTTCTTCGTCGCTACTTTCAAGATCTCATCGGCCGGTTTTCCCAGCTGGACCACTTCATCGACCACATACCCGGCCTTCAGCAGCTTGTTCGCGCATTGCTCGACCAGGCGGGCGCCGGCCTCTTTGAGTTCCGGATACTTCAGGAACGGCATGGCGTGCATCACCACCACATCGATCGGCTCCAGGCCTTCCCGCTCTTCCGGATGCAGTTTGGTCAGCAGGAACCGCAACGCCTTCTCCGAGGCCTTGGACCCGTCGGCTGCGAAGAGAATCCGGCTCAGCGGGCGCGGCTCTTCCTTCACAATGAGAACCGAGCAGGGCGCATGCAACGTCACCTGAGTCGAGACACTCCCGAGCATGAACCGGTCGAGCGCATCCAGCCCCCGGCTCCCGATTGCCACCAGCCCGTCACGCTGCGGCGCACGATCGAGAATGGTCGAGCCGGCTGCCCCGCGCTCAGACACCAGCTTGCCTTTTAACTTGAGCGACGCCATCTGAGCCTTAGCCTCGGCCATGGCCGTCTTTCCACGGGCTTCGATCCGTTTGATTTCTTCCTGAATAAACGGCTCATTGCCGATCACCACCGGCTGAAACATGAACGGCGCGCGCAGGGCCTCGACATCCGTCACATGCAGGACGCTCACTTCCGGCTTGTCGGCAAAGGGCATTCTCGCCACCCACTCGGTCGCCCACTTGCCATACTTGGATCCATCCGTCGCAATCAACACTTTCATAGGTCGCCCCTCATCGTTCAATCCGTTACAGACTTGAGTAGCAGGCTTTGTGCCAACGCTGCCGCATCTTCGCCTCAACGGATCGGCGGGTCAATAGCTTCTTTCCACAGAAATACGGCAAGCCCCTCTTCACCCTTTGGAAGGTCACAGGAAGGTTGCCGTCGGGGCCAGATGCCTATGCTTTGAGCGAAGAACCGAAAAAAGGACGGAGACACAGCAGGCAGAACAACGAGCGGGCTGAATGGCAATCAACCGAACGGAATACCGCCGGTCAGTTCATACGACCATAGATGGCCGTGGATCGCGGCGCGGTGCACCCGACCGATGTGTGTCCCCAGGAGGAGCGACGCTCCTGCTCACGACCGAGCCGACCCCAGGTCACTTTGCAGAGCAACGACCACACCGAGCGCAGAAACGACCAACCGAACAGCCGCTGGGCTTCAGGCCTTCCACCGGCCTGACACCAGGAATGCCACAATCCGGACCGGATCCTCCGCCCCGCCACGACATCATAGGTTCGACGTTGAGTCTTCACGGATGACCTCCCATCGGTGAACCGGAGCCAGTCGGCACGCGCCTGCGTCGTTTCACAGGCAGACCATCATGATGAACGGTACCATGTGGTTGCCGATCCTCCAAAAGAGAATTACATTTGAGACGCGCTGTCGATCGGAGTCAGATGCAGAAGACCGACCCAATGAATGAGGCCAGGAAATCATGCCGCAACATCACAACACAGGACGGGTAGAACTTACCGACTGGGCCACCACAGGGTCGGCCATCAGGGCGATTCGCGAAACGGTGTTTATCCACGAGCAGGGAGTGCCGGTGGAACTGGAGTGGGATGGGCTCGATTCATCTTGCGCCCATGTGCTGGCGTGGAATGACCGAGGAGAGGCCATCGGCACGGCGCGCATGCAACGGAATGGCACCATCGGCAGAATGGCGGTGCTCAAGGACTGGCGCGGGCGCGGCGTCGGACGGGCCCTTCTCCAGACACTGCTGGATCTGGCGGTTAGGCAAGGGCTCCCGCGCGTGAGCTTGTCAGCACAGACCCATGCGCTTGGATTTTATGAACGGGCCGGGTTCCACGTAGTCGGCGAGCCCTTCATGGACGCCGGCATCCCGCATCGGAAGATGGTGAAGGAGCTCCCTGCAGCGAAACACCAGTCTGAGCCAGGATCATAACCGCGAAGAGTGAACGATAGAAAATCATCGTTGACCGGTAGATGCAATTTCACGGGGACACAAGAGAGGGATTGGCGGGCACGTCACCAGCTCACACCTTCGACTTACGACAACCATCCCGAATGGCCTCGGCTTCGTTGGCGTAACACCGCTCGGGAATTGTCTTCTCATAAAAGCGCTGACCGGGCATGTGATAGATGCAACGCTCACCGCTATGGGTCGTGAAATTGCCCTTGATTGGAGCTTCCGCAGAACAGAATCCATTCTTTTGAGGCTTCACCCCTGAGCGATGGGACTCAGGCGGTCGTTTCGTGCCGGCATGCGACACCGTCGCGAAACTGATCAGCGTGAGCATGGTCAGTGCCTTCAGCCCAAAGGCAAATCGGTGCCGGCATGTTATCCTCAGATATTGCATATCCCGCAGTGCAAAATCCGCCTAGTCCTTCCTCGCACATACCGCGCTACGCGACGGAGTATGCACAGGTCACAATTATTATTCTTCGTCGGTGAGGATATCACTTCCTGCTTTGATCGGCGACCTGGCTGGCATGAACTCCATCCCAGACATCGGCTGAGCATGGTCTGATCACACCTTCCGCGAGCAAGAAGATGACCAATCCTCCGTCTCCCCTTTTTTGAGTTATAGTGAGCTCATGCCTTCCCGCTCGCATCCGCAGGCTGTGATCCGTCGCAGGAGGCGCGGACGCAGGAGCACGATTGTGGCCGTTCGCCGACGCGGACGCGCCTGGCGACATAGATATCGAGCCCTCCTCGCCGCCCTGCGGCGCTTGCCGTTCACGGCCAGGCTTGTGGTCAGCCTGGCTATCCTACTCTTGCTCGGCGCGGGCGTGAACTGGGTCTACCACACGATTCACAAACCGACGGAAATGTTCTTTGCGCTCGACGACGCACTGGATAAGCATCCGTATGAAACGTGGAAGGAATACGGTCCGCTGTTCCGCACACATTCCACCGCGGTCATGACGCCGGATCTGCTGGCCGCGCTGGCACAGGTCGAAAGCGCAGGCAATCCGGTCGCGCGGACCTACTGGCGCTGGCGACTGACCTGGAATCCGCTGGAGATGTATCGTCCGGCATCGAGCGCGGTCGGCATGTTCCAGATCACCGACGCGACGTTTCAAGAAGGAAAGCGATACTGCATTCATGACCATCGTGTCGTCCAGGAGGGCCCCTGGAACGATCCTCACTCCTGCTGGTTCAATTCCTTTTACAGCCGCGTCCTGCCGAGCCATGCCATCGAGTTGACCTCCGCCCTGCTGGACCGCGCCGTGGCGCACGCAATCGGTCCGCATCGAAGGCCCGGCCCCACCTTCCGGCAGAAGCAGGATCTGGCCGCCCTGATTCATCTCTGCGGAGCCGGCGCCGGCCACGCGTACGTCGCCCGCGGCTTTCGACTGGCCCCGCAGCAACGGTGCGGCGATCACAGCGCAAAAACCTACCTCGATCGAGTAAATGAGTTGAAGCGGAAATTCTCCCGCCTTGCCGCAGGCGAGAACCTACTCCGGTTCGTGCGTCCCTAGCCCGCAGACCTTTTAACTTTTCATTGGCAGCGCCGGGAGGGTGAGCGAGACTGTTTCCTATGGACACGACTACTCCGGCGAGATCCCGATCCGCCTGCGAGCTAGAGGATTCGCCATCCGGCCTGCAGCCATCATCGTCCCGCTACTCACTCGGACAACGGTGCCGGTCGCTCTATCATGCACTGTGGTTCGGCCTCTCGGAACGGATACGCTGGTCGAGAAAGCCTTACCATGAAGTGCCGGTCGGCCGTCTCACAGATCTGGAGACCTGGCAGTCGGCTTGTATCGAATCCCTGCAGGCCCGTTATGGTGTCTGCTTCGAATCCCGCTACGGACGACACACGTCGCTGGCCAACTACGCCTATCTCGATCTGCTGGACCAGGCTTGGACGGCAACGGACCGACCCATCCCCACGGGCGGTCTTGTCACGGATGTGGGCTGTGCCAACTTCTGGTATGCGCGGACGCTACACCGGTTTTTCCGACCGGCGAAACTGACCGGCGTGGATGTCGAGGGTTACCGCCTCTATCCGACCGGCTACAGCCGCTACGACGCGGCCGCCGGATACGTCGCGGATCTTCCGCAGACCTCGTTCGTGACCGCCGACTACTGCGAGATGGACGAACAGATAGATGTCATCACGGCCTGGTTTCCATTTGTCACGCCGGCACCCGTTCTCGCCTGGCGGCTCCCGTTGACCGTATTTTCTCCTGAACGGCTCTTTGCCCGTATCGTGCGTAACCTCTCGGTGGGGGGAACCCTGTTCATGGTGAATCAAGGCACAGATGAAGCGGATGTCGCTGCCGCATACTGCCGACGGGCGGGGCTTCGTTCACAAGGCCGCTGGGTTCATCCGCGTCCATTGCGTCCGCGGCCCCATCCCCCGGTCGCCTCCTGGTGGACGACCTAGCAGGATGCGGAAAAAGTCCGCCAGCGGCGTTCTCGCGGCGCTCAGCGGCTCACCGTACGGCGCGAGTACGATTCGCTCCTTCGCTTGCTGCGGCCTTGCTGAGCCGCCCTTTTGCGCATCCTGCGAGGCGATCCTGAGCACTCACACAAATCTGTCACTCCTCATTTGCGACGTGACATCTGTCGATCGGGCTCGGATCCTCGATCCACCTTCACGATGTTCACAATCTGGTCGTCGAGATCGACCTCGATGCTGACCAGATCCCCTTTACTCAGCCACTCACGCCGCATTGCCACCGAATCGGCCACTCGCAACATCCGCAATTGACCGTCCTGGGTCTTAAAGGTCAGCAGTTGATTGCGGAGATCCACGTGCTCGACCCGGCTGACGGGAAACACTGCGGCGGTCTGAAATCCGAGAACCGGGCCGACCATTCCCATCCAGATCAGCGTGACACACATTACACTACGCATGTTCATCGTGACCTCCTCTCGATTGCAGGGATACGGTCGAACATGAACGGCGTGTCGCGCACATCGAGACTCTACGCCCCATCGCACCGGCAGTCTGTCGCTCCTGCTGCCATTTTGTAGCGGAGATACGACCTCAGCCTGCGGTCGTCCGCTCTACGAAGAACTCTTGTGGCGCGCAAAGGCGACGGGTTCGTAAGGACGGGCCCGTAGACCAGGGAAAGAGACCACATGGAGATGCAGGGAAAGGAAACCGGAGGGCACTAACGCGCAAATATCAGCATACTATTGGCGGGGAGCACCACCGCGGCCGAATAGGAGAAGCCATGCAGGGATTGCGGACCGGCGGTCACGCGCCCGCTGTTGCCGGCCACGCCGGCATTGATCCAATTTTCATAGGCATCGCTATTGAACAGTTCGCGCCAGTCACCCCCGCCTGGGAATCCGAGTCGATACCCGACGCGGGTGAAGTCGGCCAGGTGCACCACCACTAACAGGTCGTGCCCTTCGCCTTCCACCCAGCGATGAAACGTCAAGACCCGGTTCTGATCGTGCACATGCGCCGCGCGAAACCCTTGTCCGCGCAGCGCCGGCAATCGACGGCGCAAATGCAACAGTTCCCGTGTGAACCGCAAATGGTCGATCATCTGCCGGTCGCCCTGATCGAGACCGGCCCAATGGAGCAGCAACTCGCGGTGTGTCACGAAGTCGTCCGCCCACTGCTTGTCCTCCAGAAATTCCTGTCCCATGAACAGCATGGGAATCCCGGGAGCCGTGAGGCTCAGGCCGGTCGCGACCCGCGCACGGCTGCGCGCAAACCAGGATCGGGGGTGGTCCGGATCGCCAAGCCGGGCGATGCGCTGCTCACGCCCCCGGTAAACGATGTCGTGATTCTCCGGCCCCTGCACAAACCGCCAGGACTCGTTGAACCCCTCGGGCCACAAGCTTCTCGCCAGCCCTGTCATATTCAGTGGGCGCTCGTCGGGTGCGCTCGCGTTGCCGATGACATCGCGAATCGCAATCCGCAGGCCGTCGGTCAAGGTGGTGTCGAACCCGGCCCCGACCGGCCGCGGCGCGACGATGAACGGATTCACATCCCAATATTCCGCATGGTGCAACGTCTCCGGCCGCTGTGCATGCACCGTCGAGGTCAGGTCCTGGCAAAAACGCCAGCCCTCGGGCGCCCCGTCGTGATCGATCACGCTCACCTGGTCGTACCGGAATCCATCGACACGGTATTCAGTCAGAAAGAATTTGGCGTTCTGAATCAGGAAGTCGCGCACCTCCGGTTTGGCAAAGTCGAACACAAGCCCGCCGGCATGGCCTACATCGGTGAAGTACAGCGAGTTGCGCTGCCCGCCGGCCGGATTTTGTCGATCGAAGAAATACAGGCTCTGGTCCCCGAAGTCTCCGCCCGCATGGTTGTAGACCACATCGAGCAGCACCGCCAGGCCATAGACATGGGCGAGATCGATCAGCGCCTTGAGCTGATTCATTTCCCCCCTGAGCTCCTTCACCTGGTACGGGCGCAATCCTTTCTCCTCGAGCAGCCGGTTGACTGCCGCCACGTAGGGAGCCAGATCGGCATCCGCCACGGCGAAGTCCATTTCGGGAGAAAAATAGTCGGTGCCGTTGTAACCCAGGCTGAAGCTGGTCTGAAACTCCTGAATGGGCATCAGTTGCAGCGCGTTCAGCCCGAGGTCGGCGAGATAGGGCAGCTTGCGAGCCACATCGAGAAAGGTGCCGCCCTTCTGCGGGAGATTCGGGGTGAAGAACGTCCCCACATGGAGTTGATAGATGACGTATTCGTGAAAACACGGCACGACATAGCCGCACTCATGCCAGGGGAAGTCGGGGTGACGAATGATACATTGGCTGGGGAAGGGCGATTCCAACTCTCGGGCATAGGGGTCCCGCTTGAGCCCCTCACTCCCCTCGCCGACCACGTAGAACATGTAGCGCTGGCGATCCTTCACCCCAGGGATGAACCCGCGCCAATGCCCCTGCGCGTCCCGCGTCAGCAAACTCGCTTCGTTCCGTGCCTGATGGTTGAAATCGCCGACCACGTGGACGGACTTGGCATGCGGAGCCCAACAACGGAACGTCGCGCCGCCGGCAATCAGATTGGCCCCCATCGGGGTATCGGGATGTATGTGGCTGAGTGACGCGGGCATGGATGCCCTCACGGTAAGGAGCTCGACAGCAGCCTCATCCTATAGAAGGCTGCCGAACTCGGCAAGAGGCTGACTGAGGATCAGAAAAAGAGCTGATGGCTGATGGCGTATGGCGGTAAGGAGGTGCGGACGATTTGGTGCTAAGCGAGGCAACGAAGAAAACTGGTCAGGCCTCAAGACGAGATTGGATCAGCGCGAGGATCTGTTCCGCTGCGGCATCCGGCGACACGACCATCGTGTCAATGGCCAGAGCCGGCGAGACCGGTGCTTCGTAGGGTGTCTGCAACCCGGGCACGGTGGACGACTCGCCCTGCAAGCCTCGCCGGTAAGTCCCCTTCTTGTCGCGCTGCATGCAGACCTCCAGCGGACACTCGATGGAGACTTCCAACAGGCTGGGAATCAAGCTGCGCGCAAACTCCCGATACTCCCGCCGGCTCGCCGTCGCGTCGAAGATCACACTCACCCCATGCGCAACCAGTCGCGACCCCATGAACGCCAAGGCGCGATAGAACAGGTCACGTTCTTCGTTGGAGTAGCTGGCCTTGGGGGTCACAATGCGGCGGACCGCATCGGACTCCAGGACTTCGACCGGCACTCCCCACGATTCGAGCCTGGGTAACAACCGCGCAACGATCGAGCTTTTCCCGGAAGCGGGAAGACCGGTCAGCCACAGGGCAAATGGTAAGGGAGTCATCACATCACTTATTCGCAATAGCGGTTCACATCCGCCGGGTCGAAGCGCGCCGTCGCCAGGACATTCTCGATGAACCGGAAGATTTTCCGCCGCACAGTCACGGTGAGTTTCGGATACCAGAGCGGACTCGCCAGCACCAACCCGCGAAACGCGAAAAACGGCGCTGACGCCTCCAACACCTCGTGATCGCGGCTCCTGGCGAGGTAGGTCTCCCAGAATGAATGAAAGGCCACTTCCAGCGCGCCCTTCAACGTCCCGTGCCGGCACAGCGAGAAAAACAGATAATTGATCGACATCGACGTCACGTCGTCCGCCGGCTCACCCCACTCCCCGCGTGATCGGTCCAATACGGAAAAATCCGTCCCGTGGCGAAACAGCACATTCCAGGGATGGAAATCCCCATGCACCTGCGACAGTCGCGCATGCCGGCTGCGCAGTCGCCATCGCCACACATTGCAGGCCACCTCGATTCGCGGCAGAAGGTCTTCCGTGATGAAGGCAAACCGATCGGGGTAACTATCGGTGAGGCCCATGATACATTCGCCATGGCCGAGCAATTCCCGCAACCGCCGCCGATAGAGTTGCGGATCGGTCTGTTTCACCCGGTGAATGTCGGCCAGATATCCGGCCAACGCTCCGGTCCGCTTCCGGTCGAGCGCAGTCGGCTTGGTCGCCCCTGCCATGCGTTCGAGATCCTTGTGATAGGTCGCTCCCTCCGACCATTCGGTGAGTAAAAAGAATTCCTTGGCCGCCGCCACGGACATCAACTCGCCCCGCGCGGTGAAGGCCCCCACATCCAGCGCGTCGATATGCCCCGGCAGGCGGCCGTAGCAGTCATAGTCCCACAACATCGCCTGAGCCCGGTCGGCCGGATGTTCATGGCCGAATGGACCGGGACTCATCGTGCCCAACACCACCCGGCGGGTCTTGCCCCCCTGGCGGAAGGTCAGCCGGACAGGCGCACCATAGCCGTATTGCTTATACCGCGCGCCGCTCGTCTCCTTGCCGATCGGTCCCTAGGCGAGCAATTCCGCGCTCGGCCCGAACCGGGCCTTGAGGTAGGTCTCAAGGGCAGATTTCTTCAACACCGGCATACCGCGGTCCGACGCAAGACATGTTCCAGAAAATATGCCCGCTTCAGCCCGCAACGGAACCCGCAACTGGCGCATTGAGCTTCAGCCCCTCTGGAGGCAGTGAGGAATTATGCGCCAGTGCCCCGAAAGGCCACCATCACCCCGCCGGCTGAAGTCGCGCAAATGCCCCACTTTCAGCCGGTTCAGCTCCATCCCCGCCCCGCGTTCCCACCTGTACGAAGGGCATGTGCTTTGCTGAGACAGCAGATGCACAGACTGTTCATCTGAGACGAGAGGAGGCCGCATGAACCTGGAAGTTGAGAGCCGCAATATCGCCATGACCCCGCGCTGGAAAACCGAGATCGAAGAACGGATGGCCACCTTGCAGCGTGGCCACGACGACATTATCCATGGACGCGTCACCCTGACGAAAAATCGCCATCATAAAAAATTGGACAACGTGGCAGAAGCGCTTGTGCTGGTCACGGTGCCGACCCGTCACACCATCACCTCCCGCAAGGAGGACAAAACATTCGAGGAGGCGATCCGGGCCGCCTTCGACGCCGTGGCGATCGAACTGCGGAAATTTCGCGAGAAGCGGGCCGACAAAGTCGTGCGCATCGAACCGCTGCCCCAGCTCCGCGGCGTGGTGAGCAAAGTATTCCCGCACCTCGGCTATGGTTTCATCCTGAAGGACGGCGGCGGCGAAGTGTATTTCCATAAGAATGCGGTGAAGGGCATCCCGTTCAATGACATGGAGGACGGACAGGAGGTTATCTTCGAGAGCGAACCGGGCGAGAAGGGCCTGCATGCCACCATCGTTCAACCACCCCACGCGCTGGAACTGTAGGAGCCCGGACGATGTCGGACAAACAGAAGCTTCCCCCTAGTCTGTTGGCTCCGCAGGTGGACCCCGGTCGCCTGGGATTCGATGATACGAGCGAGGTCGAACCGCTCGATGACACGATCGGGCAGGAACGGGCGGTCGAGGCCCTGGACTTCGGCCTCCAGATGAAGAGTCCCGGCTTCAACATCTTCGTCTCCGGGCCGGTCGGGACGGGCAAGGGTACACTCGTCAGACAAATGGTGAAGCGGCTGGCCCAAACGGCACCGGCCCCATCCGACTGGTGTTACGTCCACAACTTTCAAGACGCGTCCCGCCCGACTTGCCTCTCGTTTCCGGCCGGGCAGGGCGCATCGTTTAAACGTGAGATGAGCACCTTCATCGAGGGCCTTCGCCGGGACATTCCCGCGGCCTTCGAAGGCAAGAAGTACCTCGATGCCAAGGCGAAGATCATCGAAGAGACGGAAGGGAAAAAGAAGGCCCTCTTCCACGACCTCACCGCGCTCTGTCACCAGCGCGGATTCGGGTTCGAAGAAACGCCGGTCGGCTTCGGGCTGGTCCCGCTGAAAGACGACCGCCCGATGACCGAAAAGGAAATGGAGGAACTCTCCGAGCAGGTTCAGCAGGAACTCACGGGAAAACGACAGTCGCTCGAGAGCGACCTACGGGAGTTTCACGTCCGGATGCACACCCTCGAACGGGAAGCCGAGCAGGCGCTGCATCATCTCGACCACCAGATCGTCGCCAACGTCATGCAAGGGGCCTACGAAACGCTGCAGCGGGCCTATCAAGACCTACGACCCGTGACGACGTACCTGCAGCGGGTCCATCACGACATCATTCACCAATACAAAGACTTCCTGCCTCACAGCGGTCCCGTGCTGCCGATTCCGGGGTTGGAACAAACCCGTCGCCCGGACATGACCCGGTTCGCCGTCAACCTCATCGTGGCCCGGGAAGTCGCCGCCGGAGCGCCGGTGGTGGATGAATCCCACCCGACTTATAGCAACCTCATCGGAAAAATCGAGCGCCGGGCGCACCTTGGCGTGATGTATACCGATTTTACCGAAATCCGGGCCGGGGCCATGTTGCAGGCCAACGGCGGCTACCTGATTCTCCAGGCACTGGATCTCCTCCGACAGCCGTTTTCCTGGGACGCCTTGAAGCGCGTCATCAAGACCGGCGCCGTCACCATCGAGGACCCGGCCGAGTTCTATGGATTCGCCACGGCGGGCCTGCGGCCGGAACCGATTCCCGTCTCGGTCAAGGTGATCCTGGTCGGCACAGCAGGCATCTATCACTTGCTGCAAGCCTATGAGGAGGATTTCTCCAAACTCTTCAAGGTGAAAGCCGATTTCGATGTGGAGGTCCCGCACGATGAGCGGCAGGAGCGGCAATATGCGCGCTTCGTCGCCAAATTGTGCAAAGAGGAAGGACTGCCGCATTTCGGCGCCGACGCCGTGGCGGAAGTCATCCGTCAGGGGTTTCGTTATGCCGACCGGCACGATCGGCTATCCTTGCGATTCAGTCTGGTCAGCGACCTCATTCGCGAAGCCGGCTATTGGGCCAGGAAAGACGGGCACTCCTTCGTGACACGCGCGGATGTTGAATCGGCCCTGGCGCACCAGCGACACCGTGCCGATCTGCCTGAGCAATGGATCCAGGATGAAATCCGCGAAGGGACTCTGATGGTGGATCTGCAAGGCGAGGTCGTCGGTCAGGTCAACGGGCTGTCCGTCTATGAGCTGGGCGATTATGCCTTCGGCCGTCCCACCAGGATCACCGCCCGCACCTATGTCGGCACCAAAGGCGTGATCGATATTCAACGCGAGGTCGAACTCGCGGGTAACATCCACAGCAAGGGGGTCATGACGCTGGCCGGATTCCTGGCGGGAAAATTCGCGGGGATGCAGCCGTTCGCGCTCAGCGCCACCCTTACCTTCGAACAGACCTACTCCGAAATCGAGGGAGACAGTGCCGCCGTGGCCGAACTCACGGCCGTCCTTTCAAGCCTCGCCGACCTTCCCGTCCGGCAATCGCTGGCCGTCACCGGCTCGGTGAACCAACTCGGTGAAATCCAACCCATCGGGGGCGTGAACGAGAAGATCGAAGGGTTCTTTGAGTCGTGCAAGCGGCACGGCCTGACCGGTACGCAAGGGGTGCTCATCCCCGCTCGAAACACGAAACACCTGGCGCTGAACCGGGAAGTCGTCGCGGCCGTGGAAGAGGGAAAGTTTGCCGTGTATGGCGTGGACCATGTCGAACAGGCGCTTGAGTTGCTCATCGGCGTCCCCGCCGGGGAACGCGGACCGGAAGGAACCTTCCCGCCTGAGAGCATCTATGGTCGAACCGCCGCGCGCCTGGATGAGATGGCGCAGATTGTCGCGAATTGGGGAGAAGGCGAAGAAGAGCCTGAGAAGGTCAAGGGGTAAACAGAACGAGGTCCCTATGCCCATGTACGACTACACCTGTCTGGACTGCGGAAAAGAATCGCTGATCATCGTGACGTTGAAGCAACATGA
Source organism: Nitrospira sp. (assembly GCA_024998565.1). Classification (NCBI taxonomy): domain Bacteria; kingdom Pseudomonadati; phylum Nitrospirota; class Nitrospiria; order Nitrospirales; family Nitrospiraceae; genus Nitrospira; species Nitrospira sp. The sequence goes on along the minus strand of JACOEM010000006.1, from coordinate 234,678 downwards.
ACAAGGCGAGGTACAATGTCCCGCCTGCGGCAGCACCAAACTGCAACAACACTTTTCGTCGTTCATCGCGCACACAACCAAGAAAAGCTGAGGGAGACACAGAGACTCATGCAGATCGTCATGACTGCCGGCTCCCGATATTCCTTCGTCGTCTCGCTTGCCGTGACCCTCGCAGCCGCCTGTGGCTCGGCGACGGCACAGGACTTTCCGCCGGACGTCACCCGAGGGAAGGCGGTCTACGAGCGTCATTGCTTCGCTTGCCACGGTCGTGGCGGATGGGGCGACGGCCCCGATGCCGCCGCATTAACGGTTCCGCCGGCCAATTTCCACCGGTTCAAGTCCTTCCTCAAGTCCGACGAGGAGTTGCTCAGAACGATCGAACACGGCATCGTCTTCAGCCCGATGCATTCCTGGCAGGGGCAACTGACCGAAACGGAAAGGCAGGACGTGCTGGCCTACATCCGCCTGCTCGTGCAGCAGGGCCAGTAGAATGCCGGGCGGACGAGTTCCGCGAAGGGACTCCGTATGACACCTCTTCATCCAGGCGATGCACTCCTCATTGTGGACGTTCAGAACGATTTTGTCGCGAATGGCGCACTGGCGGTGCCCGGCGGCCAGGACGTGATTCCGGTCTTGCGGCGGTATCTGGCTCTGTTTGCCGAACATGGCCTGCCGGTGTTCGCCACACGGGATTGGCACCCGCCCGACCACTGCTCTTTCCACACACAGGGAGGGCCTTGGCCGCCGCACTGCGTCGCGCGCACGCCAGGAGCACAATTTCCCGACGACCTCCGGCTTCCTCCATCCGTCATTGTAATCTCGAAAGGCACCGACCCTACGCGCGAGGCCTACTCCGGCTTCCAAGGCACTCCGTTGCACGATCGCCTTCGGACCGCCCGCATTGTCCGGTTGTTCATAGGAGGGCTGGCCACAGACTATTGCGTGCTCGAAACCGTGCGGGATGCCCGGACCCTCGGGTATGAGGTCTGCCTGTTGGTCGATGCCATCCGGCCGGTCAATGTGCTTCCCGATGACGGCCGGCGCGCCGAAGAAGCGATGGTGTTGGCCGGCGCCATTCCCCTTTGCCTGGAGCGATTGGCCGCATGAACATCACCTCGGACGCGCTGCTCACCGACCTCTACGAACTCACGATGGCACAAGCCTATCTCGCCCAGGGAATGACGGACATCGCCGTCTTTGAATTCTTCGTCCGGAAACTGCCGCCGCAACGCAACTTCTTCATGGCCGCGGGGCTGGAGCAGGTCTTGAACTACCTGGAGGAGTTTCAGTTCTCAGACGCCGACATCGCCTGGCTCGATCAGACCGGCGGATTCAGCCCGGCGTCGCTCAACGCGCTCCGCGCGATGCGCTTTACCGGCGAGGTCCACGCGATGCCGGAGGGGAGTCTCTTCTTTCCACACGAGCCGATCCTCCGCATTACCGCGCCGCTGCCGCAAGCGCAACTCGTCGAAACACGGGTGATGAATCTCCTGAACTTCCAAACGATGGTGGCCTCCAAAGCCTGCCGGTCAGTCTTGGTCGCCGGCGACAAACCCCTGATCGATTTCGGCCTGCGCCGCGCGCATGGGGCGGAAGCGGGCCTCCTCGCCGCCCGCGCCGCATACCTCGCCGGACTCGCGGGCACGTCGAACGTATCAGCCGGCGCCCGCTTCGGCATCCCGATCTACGGGACGATGGCCCATTCGTTCGTCCAGGCTCATCTCGACGAGGCGGAGGCCTTCATCCACATCGCGGAGGCGCAACCGCGCAACGTCGTGCTCCTCATCGACACCTATGACACGGAAGCGGCGGCGGAGAAGGTGGTCTCCCTGGCGGGTCGCTTGAACGCACAAGGCATCTCCATCCACGGCGTCCGGCTCGATAGCGGAGACCTGGCCGATCACGCGCGCAAGGTTCGGCACATTCTCGATCGCGGAGGCCTCACCGCCACCCAAATCCTCGCCAGCGGAAATCTTGACGAGGCACGCATCCAGGCGCTGGTGACGGGACAGGCACCGATCGACAGTTTTGCGATCGGCACGGCCATGACCACGTCGGCCGATGCTCCATACCTGGACTGCGCCTACAAACTTCAGGAATATGCCGGCAGACCCTGCCGCAAACGTTCCGAAGGCAAGGCCACCTGGCCGGGTCGAAAACAGGTCTACCGCCGGATCGGAACCGACGGACGCCTGAACGGTGATATCATCACGGTCGAGGGAGACTGCCGAGAAGGCCGGCCCCTGCTGGACCGCGTGATGCAGGGAGGTCACCGCGTCGCATCCCCTCCGTCGCTGGAAGACGTTCGACGATATGCTCGGCTCTCATTGACACAACTGCCGGCCCCGTTGCGCCGGATCGACCGCGCCGATCCATACGACGTCCGGATCGCGCCGGCTCTCATCGAATTGGCGGAACAGGTCGATTTACACACATGAGCCGCATGATGCTCCCGGAACCATGCCATTGACCGCAGCACCGAATCTTCTTGAAGGAGGCCCGTTCATGAACCAGCAGTCTGTTCCCCGCACCCTCGTCGCAGGTTGGGTGGTGGCCGCGTTACTCTCCCTCCCGACCGGTGCCGACGCCGAACCCAAGCCGGTACCCAAACCCTCCTCCGGTAATACCTGCGAGAGCGCGTTCAAGCAGACGCGTCCGGCGTCAAAAATTTTGGACAAGGTGCTCCAGTCCCATGCCCGCTGGTTGGAAGACCGGGACTCCCCCGACGGCCGCCGGGCCAATCTCTGCCGCACCGACCTTCGACAACTTCGACTGGTAGGAGCCAACCTCGAACGGATCAATCTCGAAGGGGCGCTCCTGAAAGGCTCGAATCTTCGCACCGCGAGTCTAGTGCAGGCGCACCTCAAAGGCGCGGACCTCTCCCAGGCTGTACTGGACGATGCCAATCTTGAAGGCGCCGATCTGCGCAAGGCCCTGCTGGTGAAGGCCCATCTCAATCGCATCGCCGCCGACGAAGCGGCGTTTTACGGAGCCAACCTGCAAGGCGCGCTCTTCCGGGAAGCGCTGCTGGAGCGGGCTCATTTTGAGGATGCGGATTTGCAGGGCGCGGACCTCAGCCACGCCACCCTCCTGGACGGCTATTTTTATGGCGCGAATCTGTCGAAGGCCAATCTCACCGACGCCGACCTCGCCGGAACCGACCTCCGCCGGACCAATTTGCGCCAGGCCAATTTACGCCGGGCCAATCTGCAAGGTGCCTTGCTGGACAGCGCCAACCTCGACGGGGCATCCCTCGTCGAAGCAGATCTGGAGAGCGCCTACTTGGACGATGCCTCGCTGGCGCATGCGGACCTCCATGAGGCCAGCCTTCGTGGCGCGGATTTTCGCTTTACGCATCTTGGCGGCGCCAACCTGCAGCGCGCCAATCTTGAAAATGCGAACATGGAGGGAGCCAACCTCGTGAAAGCCAGGCTGGACTCGGCCACACTCACGATGACCGTGCTGTACAAGGCCAACCTGTCGGCCGCCAATCTGCACGGGGCCAACCTGCATCATGCCGTCCTCATCGGGACGCAACTCGCGCGAGCCGATCTCCGGAAATCCGACCTCACCGAAATCTACGCTCCGAACGCCCATCTGCAGCAGGCCCGGCTCAGCGAAGCCAATCTGGAATTGGCGAATCTGGTGGCCGCCGATCTGAGCCAGGCCGACATCAGCCACGCCGTCGTGGTTCAAACCAATCTCCAGGAAACCAATCTGCGCGGAGCCAATCTCAGTGCGTCCGATTTGACGGGAGCCTTGCTGAACAATACCGATCTTGGCCAGGCCGACTTGCGAGGGGCGAACCTGAGCGGCGCACTGGGGCTGGTTCAAGCGCAGCTGGATGCAGCCTGCCTCGATGAGGCGACCAGGATTCCGTCCGAGCTCCAGAGGCCGAAGCCCTGCGCACAACCACGCCCGCGGCTGCGAAAATAGGGGAACCAGCGACCCATCAGTGTAAAAATCGCCGGCCCGGCCGTACGTACGCAGTCCCAGGCAGAATGTTCATCATTCGCTCGCTGCTGTGGGGCTGCGGCGCAGACGGTACCAGGCCGGCTCGATTCGATGTTGTGGGAGTAGTGATCTGCCTCGTCGGCATGGCGGTCATCATGCACATGCCTCGTCCCCCGATGGATGCCATCGTTTAGCCTCCCCGGTTACGCATTCCTACCGCTCCACCCCGGCAAGGGACATTTCCTCACTGACGGCTGCACATCGATCGGTCTGATGGCAGAGGCTCGCTGTCATATCAACTACATAGATCGTTGATCCGTGCGCAGACGAGCCACCTTGCCTACTTCACACTTAGGGTTTAAGCCGTCCCTAACTAGGTAGGTATCCAGGGGCCTACTTCCGTGAGCAGCGCAAAGATTGAGTATGCAGAGTCATGCTCGTCTCGACCGCTCATGCGAGTGAAGGGAGGGATCCCATGAACAGGACGATACTGACGATATGCCTGTCCGCCGTGCTGACATTGTGTCCGGCCTGGCCGAGTACTTCTCACGCCGATTCGTCACTTCCCAATGAGCCAGGTGAAGAGTTGTTAGTCGCGCAATCGTCCGACACGATCATCGGCTTGCTCTTTCGCGACTACTCGCTTCGAGGCAACGGCCAGGTGGACTACCGTACGGCTCGACACATCCTGGGAATTGCCTATGACGACCCTGCGTCCGAGGAACCCGATGTCGCCTTGGTTCCATTGTTTTACTGGTACGACGCCAATCAGGATGGACAGTGGGAGATGTGGGTCGACCGCGATGAAACGGGCCGGCTCACCGATGCTGTGCGTTACGACTGGAGACAGGGGCAGGAACTGATCACGTCTTCCCAGACCTGGTGAGTGTGACATGACAGCTCGGAGTAGCTTCCCTATAATCCGGCAGGTAGCAGAACGCCCGGTAGCCGTCTCATCGCCTCGACTTGTCGGCCGTGATGGACACATCTCCGTCCCATTCACTTCGCCGGATGCCCTCCGGCATCTGGATACTGGGCTTCGTCAGCCTACTGATGGACATTTCCTCGGAAATGATTCACAGCCTGCTGCCCTTGTTCATGGTCACGACACTTGGCGCCGGCACGATCGCGGTCGGCATAGTGGAGGGTTTGGCCGAGTCCCTGGCACTCGTGGTCAAAGTCTTTTCCGGGACATTGAGCGACTATCTTGGTAGACGGAAGGGGCTGGCCCTATTCGGCTATGCCGTAGGCGCGTTGACCAAACCGCTCTTCGCGATCGCGCCGGACATCGACACATTGTTGACCGCACGCTTGCTGGATCGAGTGGGAAAAGGCGTGCGAGGCGCGCCTCGCGATGCGTTAGTGGCGGACATTGCGCCGGCGCATCTCCGTGGCGCAGCGTTCGGCTTGCGGCAATCGCTCGATACGGTGGGGGCCTTTCTCGGCCCCCTGCTCGCGGTCGGATTGATGCTGCTCTGGGCCGATGATTTTCGTGCGGTCTTCTGGGTGGCCGTCGTGCCGGGCATGATGGCCGTCGCGCTGCTGCTGTTCGGCATACAGGAGCCTGAGTCCCGCCAGACGCCACAAAGGGCCAATCCGATCACCCGGGACAATTTCGCGCGCTTGGGGTCGGCCTATTGGCGGGTCGTGGGGATCGGCTCCGTGTTTACGCTGGCGCGCTTTAGCGAAGCCTTTCTCGTCCTGCGCGCACAACAAAGCGGTATTCCCATCGCCTTCATTCCCCTCGTTATGGTCGCCATGAACCTGGTGTATGCGTCCTCCGCCTATCCATTCGGCAAGCTCTCCGACAGGATGCACCACCGGACACTGCTCGCGCTCGGTCTGCTGGTGCTGGTTGCGGCCGATCTGGTCCTGGCCATGAACGATCATTGGAGCGTGATTCTGGCAGGCGTGGCGCTGTGGGGCATTCACATGGGGATGACACAAGGCCTGCTGGCCACCATGGTCGCAGACGTGGCACCGATCGATCTGCGCGGGACAGCCTACGGCTGCTTCAACCTGGCCTGCGGGCTCGCCATGCTCATCGCCAGCCTCCTCGCAGGATTCTTATGGGATCGACTCGGCGCGGCATTCACATTCTACGCGGGCGCGTGCTTCGCTCTGCTCGCGATCATCGGAACCCTGTTCTCTCCCGTGACACAACGCCGGCACACCGGTTAAGGACAGGAGTTTGGCTCTCCGGGAGGGATCGGAAAGGACAATCTCAGGTCACAGCCTGTTCCGGCATCATGCTAGGAGCCTGTCCGACATGGCCTTCGTAGCGAGGCCAAGGAGGCGCGACCAGATGCGAGGCCGCAGGCCTGGAAAAACCGGAAGCGTATTCGCTGAAATACGTTGAGGATTTTTTCGGGCCGAGAACGACGCAGATGATCGTGGATCGTTTGCCGCAGCCGAACGGTCAATGTCGGACAGGCTCCTAGCCCGCATTATTCATGAGCGTTTCTGCTGCAATCGCGGATTCGCAGCTGCGACCAGCCTGTCGGCGGGCGGGCTCGCCGCTCGTCTCGCTGTGCGACTCCGCACTTTCGCGACGAACCGTCATGAATAATGCGGGCTAGGACCAATATGCCGAGGCCTTCATATACCCGTGCAACAAGTCCCGCCTGGCAACGATGCCGACGAGCTGCTTGCCCCGCACCACCGGCAGACGCGTCACGTACCGATCCTGGAACAGGTTCGCGACCTCCTCCAACGTCATGTTCTCCTGAGCCGTCAGGGGCTGCGTCGTCATGATTTCCGAAGCCAGCACCTTGCGCAAATCCCGCCCTTCGATCATGGCTTGCAGGAGATCGTATTCCGTCACGAGCCCGACCAGAGAGCCATCCTCTCCCACGACAGGCAAGCCGCCGAAATTTTGCTTGGTCATCAGCCGACCGATCGTCAGCGCGTCCGTCCGTGCCGTACAGGTAAACAACGCATCCTGCATGAGCTGGCCGACCGTCAACGTTTTCGGGTCACAGGCTTGAGTGAGCAAGTCGATACGGCGCATAGGTCGCCCCCTCTCCACACATGCAATAGATCAATTCCTACCGGCCTTTCGCCCGTTGTTTCGTTCTGGGAGCGAGCGCGGCACGCACCACATCACGACGCGTCACCACCCCCACGAGTCGATTCTCCGCAGTTACGACCGGCACGGACATGAGATCGCTCTCCGTCAGAACATGTATCAGGGTGGAGAGACTGGTTTCCGGCGGCACCGAGTAGGGATTGTCGGTCATGAGATCCTTAGCCGTCTGAGCACTCCAGGCCTGGCCCTCATCGAGCGCCGACAACAGATCATGTTCGCTCACGACCCCCATGAGCTGTTTCGCCTGATCCACAACCGGCACGTGACTGCCCTCTTTCAGCAGCAACTTCGCCACGCGGTCGCCTTTCATGTCGAGACGCGCGGCTTGGACGCGCGTATTCACAATGTCGCCGACCGTGAGGTCTTCGAATGCCGCGCGTCTGCGTCCTGCCGTGGCCGGTCGTCTCGCCGGGGCTTTCCGCTTCTTCACCATACCGCTCCCTCCTTGTCTACCCATGCTGTCCGCAACGCCCCCGCTTACTCCGCCTGCGCAGGCAGGGCAGGACTCCGGTCTTCGGCCCAGCGAACATGTTGCGTAGTGACATGTCCTCGCCGGACTTTAATCCCTTTCACCTGTTGTATCTGGCCGCCCAACGTGGCCGCCACCTCGTACGTCCCATCGGGCAGATCGATAAAGAGCCAGGGGCCCGTCACCTGCTCCCGCGGAACCGTCAGCAGCGTCGCACCCTTGCCATGACGAAGCACGACCTCCACCCCCGTCACGAACGGCTTCCCGCCTGCTGTGAACACGAGTTTCAAGGGAAACGGCGGGTACGCCGCTTCACGCTCGACCTGACCGATGCCGGCGCTGAAATAGTGGATCTTCCCGCTCTGATAAAGGGGAAGGGTTTCTTTCTGCGTGCCGGCGTCGGTTGGGATTTCCAGTTCGATCGCATCACCGCTTGGAACCACACGTGTCGTCACCCCCGCAGCGACCGGCTCTACCCAGGCCAGCCATAGACCCAACGCCACCATCCCGATCATCATCGCAATGACTCGTCTCTCAAACATTGCGCATCCCTCCCTCCGGCCTTCTCACGCAATCGTGATGCCTGAACGCCGATCGATCAGCCGAGGTGCACAGACGCATGTCCTCCCACCCATCGTGGGTCGGATCTCCCCTCTCACTGAGGCCAATTACCCCAATATCGTCCCGCCGACTGCTGCAAAACGCCGCAACGGCCCACCACGACCGACCGGCAAGCCTGCCAACCGCCTGGCATCGCACGCAATTACCGCTTCATGATGAGACCGCATTCAGGCATACCCGATGCAAACCCTATCCCGAAGCGGTACTGCAACCTGGGAGAAACACACATGAAGATGATGATCGCGGTGGATGGATCGGAGTTCGCCGAGTGGAGCGTGCAGATGCTGGAAGCGGTCGCCAGCCGCCCGCCCGACTCCGTCACGTTGGTTCATGTCGTGGACAGCGCATCGCTGAAATCCTCCGCCCGTAAACACGCGGCTGTCTCGAAACAAGCCATCGCCGCCATGACGAAGGCCGGCGACCAGATTCTGCGGCGCTTCGAAGGTCTGGCGAAAATCGCCTTGAAGCAGGCCACCACGAAGCCTCGCACGGCCATCGACACGATCCTCGCCCATGGCCGCGTAGCCGATACCATCACGAAGCTGGCCAAGCAGAAAAAAACCGATCTGCTTGTCCTCGGCTCGCGCGGCCTGAGCGACGCAGAACATTACCTCCTGGGCAGTGTGTCCCGTAAAGTCAGCGCCTTGGCTGCCTGCCCGGTACTGGTGGTCAAGCGGCCGCTCACAACCCTCTCCCACGTGCTCTTTGCGGCGGATGCCTCGAAACACTCCCAAGGCGCCTGTCGCTTTCTCTGCCAGCGCCTTCTTCCGGAGTCCGCGCACGTCACGGTACTGTCGGTCGTCGAACCGGCCCTGACGGAACTGGCGGCCAAGTACCTGTCGAAGGACCAGGTGGAGCAGATCGCGGTCCCGAAACGTCAGGCCGCCGAACAGGTCGTAGAGCAGTTACGCGATCGGTTCCTGGCCGAAGGTTGCGCCGTCACGACGCAGGTGAAGGTCGATCATGTGACCGACACGATCATCCAGCAGGTCGCGTCAAACAAGGTGGATCTGCTCGTGGCAGGCTCACGAGGCTTGACGGGATCCGAACGGCTTCAATTGGGCAGCGTTTCGGAAACGCTGCTGAAATATGCTCCCTGTTCGGTGCTCATCGTACGAGGATGGCGTGCCTGAACTGACTGCGCTAGAAGTCTGCCGCCTGGCTCCGAGCCAGGTGTATCGCGCGCTCGCCACCACCCCGCAGGGCCTCTCGTCGGACGACGTCCGGCGACGAACCCTCCGGTACGGGCCGAATAGTCTGCAGGCGTTGCGCGGGATGCCGCTCATCAGCCGCTTTGCGCGTCAATTCACGCATTTCCTGGCGCTGCTCCTGTGCCTGGCGGCCGGCCTGGCGTTCCTCGCCGACGCCCTCCACTCCGGCGAAGGCATGGCGACATTGGGGTGGGCCATCCTCGGCGTGATTCTGATCAATGCCATTTTCGCCTTTCTGCAGGAGTACAAGGCCGAACGCGCGGTTCAGGCGTTACGCAGCATGCTGCCGGCCCAAGCCTGGGTCCTTCGCGACGGGCAACAGCAACAGATCGCCCGCAGCGAACTGGTACCGGGCGATGTGCTCGTGCTGGAAGAAGGCGAACAGATTCCCGCCGATGCGAGACTCACCGAAGCCGTCGGCATGCGCGTCGATAACTCCTCGCTCACCGGCGAATCGAAACCGCAGCGACGGTCGGCCGATCCCATCACCGACGGCCATCCGCTCGACATTGCGAATCTGGCTTTCGCCGGAACCACGGTCCTTTCCGGCCATGGTCAGGGAGTCGTCTTTGCCACCGGGCTCAACACCGAATTCGGAAAAATCGCGCATCTCACGACAACGGTACACACCGGGTTGAGCCCGCTCCAACAGGAGATCGTGAAGGTGACGCATGTCGTCGCCGCACTCTCCTTCCTGATGGGGCTGGTCTTTTTCATCATCGGCCTCGGGATGGGATTGAGCTTCTGGACCAGCGCGATTTTCGGCATCGGCATCATCGTCGCCAATGTGCCCGAAGGACTCCTGCCGACCGTCACCCTCGCACTCGCGATCGGCAGTCAGCGCATGGCTACGCGCAAAGCGCTCATCAAACACCTCGCGTCCGTTGAAACACTGGGGTGCACGACCGTGATCTGCACCGACAAGACCGGGACATTAACGGAAAACCGGATGCGGCTCGACAGGCTCTACGTGGATGACCTCGTCGTCGAATCGCGAGAAGGCTGTTTGTTCACCAGGAATCGTCTCATTACCGCCCCCGAATCGGAACGATGGCGTCCCCTGTTCGACGCCATCGTTCATTGCAACAACGCCAAACGCACGCGGCACCCGGACGGGCGTAGCCGCACCACCGGCGATCCCACTGAGACGGCCCTGCTGGACTTTGCTGCGGACCACGGACTCCTCCATCGCCCGCCGCTCCGGCGCATGGGCGAAATCCCCTTCGATGCCGATCGTAAACGAATGACGACGCTGCACTGGAGCGAAGGTCGGCTGCTCGCCTTCACCAAAGGCGCGCCGGAATCGGTCCTGCCGTTGTGCACCAGGCAGCAGGGATCAGCGACACCGGCCGAACTCACGGTCGATGGACGCAAAAAGGTGCTGGCCCAGAGTCAGGCCTTTGCTCAGCAGGCCTACCGGGTGCTGGCCGTGGCCATGCGGGAAGTCGAACGCGGGGTGGAGCAATTGGAGGCCGACACGGTCGAGCAGGGACTGACGTTTCTCGGACTCGTCGCCATGATGGACCCGCCACACCGTGAAGTGCCGGACGCGATCAAAAAATGCCGGCGGGCCGGGGTCCGCGTCATGATGATTACCGGCGACCATCCCTTGACGGCATTGGCCGTCGCGCGCAGGGTCGGGCTGGCTCCGGAAACGATAGCCACGCCGCCGGGCCATTTCGTCCCGGTCATCGAAGGGGCGCACATCGACACATTCAGCGACGATCAGCTGCGCCGACTGCTCACCCCGACCACTCCCGGCGAACCGGATCCGATCTTTGCCCGCATGGCGCCCCGGCATAAAATGCGCATCGTCTCGGCACTCAAGGAAATGCGCGAAGTAGTCGCCGTGACGGGCGACGGGGTCAATGACGCGCCGGCATTGAAAACTGCCGACATCGGCATCGCCATGGGGATTGCCGGAACGGATGTGGCCAAAGAGACGGCTTCCATGATTCTGCTCGACGACAATTTTGCCACCATTGTCCATGCCATCGAAGAAGGACGGGCCGTCTATACCAATATTCGCAAGTTCGTCACGTATGTGTTGGCCAGCAACGTCCCGGAAATCGTGCCGTATCTGGGCTTCGGACTCTCGTCGATGCCGCTCGCCCTCACGATCCCGCAAATTCTGGCCGTCGATTTGGGAACCGACATGGTCCCGGCACTGGCCCTGGCCGCAGAACCGCCGGAGGGCGGGGTGATGGACGATCCCCCGCGACCCCGCACCGAACGACTCCTCAGCCGAGATGTGCTCCTGAGAGCCTACGCCTTTCTGGGATTGATCGAAGCCGGCATTGCCATGGGAGGGTTTTTTCTCTATCTGACAAGCTACGGCTGGAGTTGGGGAGATCCGCTCGATTGGAATTCTTCGTTATACAAGGAAGCGACCACGGTCACGTTCGCCGGGATCGTGGCGGCACAGGTCGCAAATGTCTTTGCCTGCCGCTCCGACCGCATCTCGGCGTTCCGGCTCGGCTGGTTCAGCAATCCCTTGATCCTGGGAGGTGTCGCCGTCGAACTGACCATCCTGCTCGTCATGACCTACAGCCCTGTCGGACATCTGGTCTTGGGCACCGCCTCGCTGCCGGCCTGGATCTTCGGACCGCTGGCGCTCGGGGCCATCGGCTTGCTCCTGGCAGACGAACTTCAGAAATTCGTCCGCGGGCGAATGGGCGCTCAACTCTCTCTGCAACCCGACCGTGGGACGTGACGTATGCCTGGATCGATTGAGACCGATGAGAGACAATCGTGCACGTTCGCAATGCCAACCAGCGACATTCATGTTGAAGAAAAGGAGCTTTTATGACGACCGTATCGGGCCAGCACGTCAGTGACTATATGCACCGCCAATTGGAGGTGGTCCCGCAGGATACCTCCGTCGTGACCGTCGCCACCCAAATGCGGACGCGAAGCGTCGGTTCTGTGCTGATCGAATGCTTCGATCGTCCGCACAACGATTGCCGGATTGCGGGAATCGTCACCGAAACCGATCTCGTCGCCAAGGTGCTGGCGCCGGGCCGCGTGCCCTCTCGAACCAGCATGGCGGACATCATGAGCAGTCCGCTCATCACGATTGCGCCGACTCGTCCGATGGTCGATGCCAGTCATTTGATGCAAAGTAAAAACGTGCGGCACCTCGTGGTGACCGAAGGCACGGATGTGCTCGGCATCATCTCTATACGCGACCTGGTGAGGCACTTCGTCGATGCAGACGGCGGGCCGGTGCAGGCGCTCACCAATGTCTACCGCCCGTTGAGTGTCCTGATGAAAACTGCCATCGAAACCATCGGCAGCGACGAAACCGCCCTCGAAGCGGCGCAACGCATGGCGGACAAACGCATCGGGGCGCTGTTCGTCATGGAAGCCGATGAGCTTGTGGGCATCATCACCGAGGGCGACCTGGTGCGCAAGCTGCTGGCCTACCAACTCGATCCGCAGGCCCTACGGGTCGGTGCGCTCATGAATTCGCCGTTGCTCGACATCGACATCAATCGCACCATCCGCGATGCCAGTGAACGGATGTCCGCGAAACGAATCCGCCACCTGGCTGTCACGGAACATGAGAAGGTCGTCGGAGTCCTGTCGATCCGCGACCTGGTGAAGATGGTCGCCATCCGGGATCGCCCGGACTTTTTAAAGCGGGAATCGACCACTTAACAGGGTCATGACTGATGCGGAAAAAGTCCGCCAGCGGTGTGCTCGACATCCGTGAAGCGTGAATCGTGAGGCGTATCTCGTCGGGGTCAGAGCGTATGGCTGGTGGCGTATAGCTGAGAGTAGAGACGCCCACTCTCGATTTTAGGCCATACGCTCTTATCTGCGGACGTGCTCCGTCATCGCTCAGCCCTGCCCGGTCCTGCCGCCATCGAGATCTGCGCCGTCCGGTCCGGTGCCGGATTCATCAACCGTTCATCCGCCCTTCATGCCCGCTTCATTTTTCTCCGGTACCGTCGATGACAGGATATCTGCGTCCTTCAGGCCGGGAGAGAACCTATCCGCGCGGGAGCTCATGTCCTGTTGCCGGAACACAGAGGGTCCCGGGCAGGCAGGCGCAGTGCTGATTGCATGCGTGCGTCCCGATTGACCTCCCTTTCGGCAGACACCGTTCATGACGCGAATGGCTACCGTGCCGGCGGACACAGCTCAGTCATATCGAACCCATCCCGGCATCCTCGCTTGCTGCCTGCTGCTCACGCTGATGCAGGGCTGCGCCGGCGGATTTCATGTCCGGGCAGGCGATGACGATGACGACATCACCGAAAGCCATTGCGTTCCCACGACCAGTGCGCCGACCCAAGTCGTGACCCTGCCGGCCACGGGCGCAACCTATCGAATCGACGGCCTCACGAAATCCTCGCGCACCGAACCCGTCACCCCTTCACGGTTCTCACCACGGGCAAGGGAAATCGCCGTCATCATCGGCGTCCATGACCTCCTCGTGGAATCCCAATTGCTGGCAGGTGAGATGGCGGGAGGAATGGAAGGCGCGTTGCTACACTCCCTGGCGGTACGACAGGAATTGTCCGATCGCCTGCTCCTCGCGCTCTTCGAAGCCAACAGCATCGCCGCCGAATTGGAATGCGAGAAGGCAAGGACCGAGGATCTGGCGTCGCAGCTTGAGGAAGTCCGAAACGACATCCAGCAGGGACGGACCATCATGGCCATTCTGGCCGACTCCATTTCCGGTGTCTTTGCGGGAACGTTCCTGCTGCTGGGGTCGGAGATGCTCTCCGGCCTGATCGATCTGTCCGGAAGCGTGGCCGCGTTGGGGTTCGGCGTGGCCGCGTTGGGCGGCGACCAGGCCTATGAGTTCAAGCACGGGCGGAATCTCATGGCAGACGTGTGGCAAGGCGGAACCATCAGCCGGCAGTTCCCGCAGCCGGTCTGGCAGTATCTGAACGGGCCGGTCCGCCCGAACGGCAAACGGAGCCGTCGAGACAATATCATCGGGACCTGGCGCACCCGTCTGGGGAAACCGGGCTCGAAAGAAGAACAACGGCTGACCGGCCTGTATTTCGGCAGAGGCGGGATCTATCGAATCAACGAGCTGCGTCATCGCGGCGAGATGCTGGGACTGCTCAAGACCCACGTCAACCTGATGACCCAGGACCTGAACCTGCTGTTTCTCGAAACGCTTCAACACCGCGCTTCCCGTCCCGAACGGCCAATCTAGCCGGCACGCCTCCGACTCTTCCAGACGGAACGCCGTTCCCTCAGCCACCTCCGCGGTCGATCCATTCGTTCGTGCCACACCGCCTATCGACTGGTTTTCATTGCGCAGACCCGCCTGGAACGGTAGACTTCCTCGATACGTATCGTATGCTACACATCCTCGCATGATAGAGCGACCCGCTCGCCCTCTCTTTCACGAATGGAGCCGCTGATGTTGGACTGGCTTGCCAATCCGGAAATATGGATCGCCCTGGGAACCTTGACCGCGCTGGAAATCGTGCTGGGGATCGACAACATTATCTTTCTCTCCGTCCTCGTCGGACGGCTCCCCGAGCATCAACGCGCCGTCGCACGCCGAGTGGGCTTAGGCCTGGCCATGATGGCGCGCCTGGGACTCTTGTTTTCCATCTCCTGGGTCATGGGACTCACCCATCCCTGGGTGACGATCTTGGGCCACGGCGTGTCCGGGCGGGATCTGATTCTGGTCGGCGGCGGCCTGTTCCTCATGGCCAAGGCCACGCACGAAATCCACAACAGCCTGGAGGGGATCGAGGGCGGCGAGACCCCGGCCGCCGCTGCCAGCCTGGGGATGGTGCTCGTTCAGATCGCGCTCCTGGATATCGTCTTTTCGTTGGATTCGGTGATTACGGCGGTCGGCTTGGTCGAACATGTCTCGATCATGGCAGTCGCCATCATTCTCGCCGTGGTAGTGATGTTGATGGCAGCCAAAGCCATCGGGGATTTTGTGGATGAACACCCCACGATCAAAATTCTGGCTCTCTCGTTTCTAATTCTCGTGGGTGTGACCTTGATGGTCGAAGGGTTCGACGTGCACGTGCCGAAAGGCTATATTTACTTCTCCATGGCCTTCTCCGTCACGGTCGAAATGCTCAACATTCGCATGCGAAAAAAGCGAGCGGCGCCGGTCAAACTCCACAGCCGCTACCCCAGCGATCAGCGGCCGCAGGGCGCGTGACTCAGCAGCATTCGTTCGGCTAAACCCGTTTCCAGCCGGCCAGCACACATCGCTGGGCGATCAACGGAGTCATACTCTCCAGATCCAGTGAGACGCACGTCATCACCTCCTCCGCCAGCCGCTGATCGTCGAAACATTCATAGGCATCGTCGAGAAAGCCGCCTCGGAGGAGCGGATGCCGGAGAAACCGTTGACCAGCCTCGCTGACAACCTCCAACGGCTGCTCGACGACGACGATTCGCTCCAGTTCAAGCCGCTCCAGCCATCCACGCGCCTCTGCCGCCGAAGGCCGCTCCGCCACGTGGGCCGCCAATCGTTCCCGCTCGATGACAAGTCCGTATCGCCCCATTTCCTGATCGATCCGGCACCAGATGGAGTCGAACGTGCCGAGGGAAGGGAACGTCAACACCACCTGACCGCCCGGTTCCAGATGGTCGAGCAATCCGCGCATCGCCTCAAAGCGGTTCGGGCGCAGAAACATGACGGAGAGATTGCCGGTGATACGTTGAAAGGCGGGGAGCGATGCAGGCATGGCACGCATATCCTGACATTCGAACCGCAGCCAGGGAAGCTCACCCCGCTGAACGGCGCGCGCACTCGCGACCTGGCTACGGCTGGCATCGATACCGACCACGGTGCCGGCCTCACCGACCTGCTCCGCCAGATAGAAGGCCGGAATGCCGTGTCCCGACGCGATATCAAGAATCGTCAGGCCCGGACGCAGATCCAGCTGCTCCAGCAAGACCTCGGCAAAGGGAGTCGACCAGTCATCCTGTTTTGGAAGAGACCAGCGAGGAGAGGCCGGAGTGGAGGGCATGCTCATGAGATTCCTTTCGCATGGGCATTCATTCCCCGCATCTTAGCCGAAGAGCGAGGGACAAATCAGGTTTCTCTCCTGCCACCCACCCCAGTCTCTTCAGTCCGGCAGGAAAGATACCCACACTTACAGACGATCCAGGAGTTGTTGTTTCTTCGATCGGTACTCTTCCTCCGTAATCACGCCCTGCTCACGAAGGCGCTTCAGCAAGCCAAGCTGCTCCTCCAACAACCGGACTGGAGCCGACGGGAAAGCACTGCCCGAAGAAGCCGGCGCCTCCTCTCCGGTCGTGCCGTGATAATCGATCGCGAGTTCGACCGGCTCCGGACGAAAGGGATTGCCTCCGGCCCGTGAAGGGGTCACCAAGGCCTGCCGCTCACCCGGCACCATTTCGTAGAACGTTCCGGTTTGCGCAAACAACGGATCTTTCCAGATCTGCCTCCTGATCGAGGGGATAGTCACGGCGACCCGGCAATTGGCCAACCGTAGATGGATTCGCCCCGCCTCGACAAACCAGGCTCCGGAGGTCAACTGGTCCAACCCCGCCTCCGACGGCCTCGCCAAGGCAAAGACGACCTGTTCTTGCGCCGTTGCCTGCTGAAACGCTTGTTGCAGCGAAGCTCCCAGATAGCGGACCTCTTCGTCGAGAAACAGCGGCTCTGTGGCTCCCTGGTACGATGGCCCGAGCAAGGGACTGTGAACACTACGTACCATCACACTTCGTGCCGTTGCCTCCCACTCCGCAAGTGTCAAATCCAACGGATGCCGGAACCTCCCACCCTGATCAGCCCCCGAGATGTGTGCAAGTGGCACAAGTCTCACCAATCGCTGCTCGTCGCACGAGAAGCAGGTCTTTCCCATGCCTGGCCCCACAGTCGAACAGCCGACCAAAGCCAGGCATCCGGCCAACACAGCGGCGGCACCTCGCCATCGAAAGACCCGCTTCTTCATCCTGAAAATCGCCGTCCTTCCCCGGCTCTGCGCTCAGTAGGCAAAGTCGAATCCGATCAGCATCGTTTGCCCCAGGAGATCGCCGCCGTTGGCGCCGACACCGGTCGTACGGTAGGTATTGTACTCGGCATGCAGCGCCAGGTCGGTCCTGGTGGAATGATGGATGAAGTACCGCACCAGAAACGTATGTGAATCGACGTTGTTATAGTTCTTGGCGAATGTCGGATCGCCCTGCCGGTTGTTACGAATGAGATCATACCGGTAGGCAAAAAACCAGTCCGGCATATTCAGCAGGGGGAGCAGGGCGGGCGCATAATCGAGTTCGACAAAGGCGCCGTTCCATGATGCATTCTGCGCATCCGCAATGCCTTGCGAGACGAACATATTCTTGCTGTCGTTTCCCATCATCCACGCGCCAAAGAGGTTCCACTCTCCGTTCAACGTCAGACTGACATCCACGCCGAAACGGCTGAACGGCTGCCCGCTGCCCGCCACGGCCTGGCAAGTCGGACAGGTGGGATTGACCAGCGTCGGTGCCGTCCCGTAGGCACCGAAGAGACCGATTCGTTGGCCGGTCACGATGCCATACCCGCCGAACGATTGGGTGACGTGGCCGTAAAAATTGACGTTCTTTCCACCCGTTCCACAGGTGGTGCCTGACGGACAACCACTCAGCGGGCCGGAAAACGTGTTTGTGGCCAATGCGGAGAAAGAGTAGCGGAAGTAGCCGTCGGTCATCGAGGTCTTCTTGATACCGGAGAGTTCCGCACCGGGCTGATTCTCCCCGATGGCAAAGGTATTGGGATTGAGGTACGAACTGGTAGAGGTGCCGCCGATGGTCGCCGTGTAGGGCGTTCCCGGCATGTAATGGTACATCGCAAAGGTGGTGTTCAGAGTCGGGCTGCGCTTTTCGCTGAACGGCAGGTCGAGTTCGAATTTCCCGACCTTGAGGTTCAACAGGTAATCGCCGCTCGCGCTCTTCACCCCTACGAACCGTTCGAGCCTCATGAGGCGGACGAACGCGCTCTCCAGGTCACCGTCCGACGCCCCCGTCCCGAACCCTGCGCTGCCTAGCCCCGGCGTGAACACGACGCCGAATGCGAGATTGCGGTCCAGCGTGCCGAAACTCAGCAGGTCCAGTCCGGTAAACCCGAAGCCGCCTGTCGTCACCCCGCTTCCGTCCGTTCGCACATTCGCGGCCTGATACCCCACGGTCGTCCGCAGCGAGACCGGCCAATAGCCCATGCCGATCCCTTCATGGACGGGCGAGTCCGCATCCGACCCCAACTGGTAGCCACGGTCCCTGAACAGATTGCCGAAGTCGTTCAGTTTCGGAAAACCCGGCACGTGGCAGACGTTGCATTTGAAATCGTATTTGCGTGCGAAGGCGGGAATCGCATCGGCCCGCGGAACCAGCCCACTCAGTTCATAACTCATCAGCGCGATGAGGGCAATGACCATCACGATTGCGGTCCTTGCACGTAACCTTGATGTCTGCATCGAATCAGTACCCCCCTCTACGAACCGTACGACCCGCGGTCCGGCCGGCGTCACCGGCCAGCTGTTTCAGCCATCGATTATTCCGGTGGATGTTCATCTGCCCCGCCGGCGATCTTCCAATCGACCTCCACCGATCGGACAGGAAACTCAAACCGATGCTCCACCTGCTCTTTCGGCGTGATCGTCACCGTGTGCCGGACAACATGAGGCTCGTCGTAAACCGGACGGAAGGAGGCGAACTTCACGATGTTGTAGCCGGAATGCCAGGCGACCAACGTGTAGGAGCCCGATGGAACACCGCTGATTTCGAAGCGTCCATGCTCATCGGTCACGGTGAAATAGGGATGGTCGAACGCCGCTGCCCAAGCGTTCATATGGACGTGCACGTCACATTGCAGCCGCAGCCCGACGCCGCGCGCGCGCAGCAACGTCGTCGTCAATTCCCGGTCCGCGGTCGGCATCGCGAGGTTAAAGAGGCTGGCCTGTTTGTCGCTGAAGAAGTGCGGATTGTGGAGCACCGGCTCACGATTGATCAGTGCAACGGCGGTCGTACGGACAAACGGAAACACAGAGTGCTGAAACTGACAGGGTCGCGCCGTGGTCTCCCCCCTATGGGCACCCATCGGGAGCCGGTATGCTGTCTCGGCCGTTTTTCCCCGCTCGACCCGCTCGAGATACACGAGCACGTCTTGGACTCCGTTCGTGGCCGGATCGATCCGGAGAACCGGCGAGGGCACCTGCGTCCCGCAGGTGTCCAGATCGGCAAAGACCTTCAGCGGCGGAACGTCGGGGATCGCCCCTTTCCAGATGGCTTGCCCCTTAATCGTGCCTCCGTCCGACACGTCGATGACTTCATACTCCGCATGGCTATCACTCACAGGAACAAGCAGCGCCGACCAACCGGCAAGCAGCAGGAAATAACGGAGAACGTGCTGTCGAGACATAGAAGACCTCACCGACATGCATGGGACTGCGTCGCCCATGGCTATGGACAATAAAAAAGCCCGAACCACCCAACAACGGGTCGTTCGGGCTCTGGAGCGGAACGCTCTTTGGCCTCTTGGTATGTTGAAACGGGGTGAAGCTACGCTTCTCGGTTCCCGCTTGTCAAGGCGTCGGCACGGAGAAACTCGCCGCGCGCACACGACTTCCCACCGAACCCTCGCTTCATCATTTGATCGCGATCACCATTGAATCCGGCCCCGCCAGTTTTTCCACCTTGGTTCGCTTGAAGCCGGCCTTCTTCATCCACTGAATGCAATCCGCGCCGGTGAAATCGAATCCGCCGGGCGTTTCGATCAGCATGTTCAGGCTCATCAACAATCCGAACGCATTCTGTTTGCGGGCATCGTCGATCAGCGCTTCATGGACGATCAACGCTCCGCCCGCGGGCAACGCGGCGTAGGCTTTGCGCAACAGCATCATCTTCTCGTTGAGATCCCAGTCATGGAGGATGTGTCCCATGATGAGGACATCGGCCTTCGGGAGCGCATCGTTGAAGAAATCTCCCGCATGAAACGCGAGCCGCTTCTCCAGCTTCCTGGACTTCGCATAGGCCTCGAAGATCGGACGCACGACCGGAAGATCCATCCCCTGTCCCGACAGATGCTTGTGGGCCAGCGCGATCTCCGCCGCCACACCACCCTGCGCGCAGCCGATATCGACGAAGGAACGATGCCGCGCCCACGGGAACTTGGCCGCGATGGCCCGCGCCGTGCCCTGACTGAGCCCGGTCATAGCTTTGAGAAATCCTTCCAGCCGCTGCGGATCCGCATACAACGTGCCGAAGAAATCTTCTCCCGTCTTCACCTCATTCTGCGGCTTCCCGGTCCGGAGCCCTTCCGTGAGCGATCCCCAGAACGGATACAGCCTGACGTTGGCCATTTCGAGTATGCCCCCGACATAGGACGGTTTGGCGCGATCCAGAAAAAGCGCGGTCTCAGAGGTATTGGCATAACGCGTCCCCACCCGCTTCAGCATCCCGAGAGCGACCAATGCGTCGAAAAAGTCCCTCGCGCTTCGCGGATGCAGCTCCAGCCGCTTCGCAAGCGCCTTGGCATCGAGCGACCGTTTGGCGAGTTCCGTAAACAGTCCCAGTTCGACGGCGCTCAGCAAGGTCTTCGATCCCCAAAAGCCGAACCCCAGTTGCATGATCCGATCTGGAGCGAGATGCCGCGTGGCCATGTTTGCTGTCCTTTCAATGATTGAAGAAATAAAAAGAGGCTACGCGGGGACGCGGGCGCTGTCAACCAGACGGCAGGGCGGACCGGCTCCGGCGTATCTCTTCTGCACGAAGCGTATCGAGAGAGATACAGGTCTCAGCGACATTCACCGTCCATACACCGTGTATTACGTACATAAAACGGAGAATCCGTACACTAAAGCCATGCGGCAGGATCTTTGCTACCACCCTGGACGTCATTCGGTCACGACGCGCCAGTCCGCGACATTCGACTCATGGAGGAGGTTCCGCATGGCTACGTATAGTTATCTGAAAACGATCTGTGCCACTCTACTGCTGCTCGGGTCGCTGAACAACGCCGGCTACGCCCAGCAATGGAGCGGCGCGCAGAATCCAACCGGAAACGTCTGGCGACCGGGAAGCGTCGCCCTGGGTTTCGAGCCGCCGGCGGGCGGAGGCAAGAAACCCCTTCTTGAACTCCAACGACCCCTGTCGGGCGATGAGGAGATTCTGCTGAGCCTTCGCTCGACCTTCAGAGACGCCACGGCCACAGTCCTGCAGGCCGATACCAAGCGAGTGTATCTGGGCGGCGCCGCCAGCAGAACCGACCTGGTGCCGGACGGGGTCTACGACCTTGCCGTTGGGCGCGGGATCGCCGTCGGCGTCAACAATCTCACTGAACGGCTTCCCACGGGCTACCAGCTTGCGGTGGGCGGAAAGATCCTGGCTGAAGAAGTGCGGATCAGACAGATCAAAGACTGGGCAGACTACGTGTTTCAGCCCGACTATCAGCTCAAGACCCTCCCTGAGGTCGAGGGCTTCATCAAGATCCATCGCCACCTGCCGGATATGCCCAGCGCCGTTGAAGCGGAGCAGCAGGGCATCGGCCTTGGCGCCATGCAAGCCAGGCTCTTACGCAAGATTGAGGAGCTGACCCTGCATCTGATCGAGCAACACAAGACCATTGAGTCGCTGCAACAACAACTCGCGCGAGTGGAGCAGACACGCGACCTTTCACACTCCCGCAAGGACGGACACTGAGCGCCCGCGGACGGCACAGAGAGGAGATGCCATGGATCGATCGCTGCTGACCTCCGTCTCAATGACACTGGCGTCTATCGGACTGGCCTCGGTGTGCGGCGCGACTGACCTCACGATAAAGGAGACCGTGGCTGCCGGCGCCGGCGCGTTTTACGAGCATCATGAGGGGATCGTGCTCGCCGACGGCTTCTGGGCCAAGACCGGATCGGATGTGACCGCCACGATCCATCAGGAAACCGGGTACTACATCGACAAGACTCCGCTGGACGCCAAGGACAAGCAATACACCTCCAACGACGGTCGCACCTTCGTAGTAGCGGGCTGTGTCCCGCATAAAATCAAAGTAATGTTCGTCGGGTCACACTGGGTGGCTTGCAACGATCTCGAGAACCACACGAACCCGGTGGTCGAGAGCAAGTTCATCTCTTGCCTGGATCTCTTCCGGAACGGGGTGGTCTCGGGAGCGTCGATCAAGGAAATCAACAATCGGACATGGCAATCGTTCCGGTTTTCCTGCAGAGATCTGGGGGCCGACGGGAAACTGGCTTCTCCTGCTGAGAAGACCGACTTCCTGTTCAACTACGAGCGCGAAGGAACATTGTACGAGGTCAGCGGATCGGATATCGAAATCTTCTACGGCATCAAGGAGTACGAAAACTCTCCGAACACGAGGCAGGCACTCTCCGGTTTTCGTTTCCTGCACGGCCCTGCCGTAGCCATCGAGAACGGCGAACGGTCTGATCCACCCAATTCCAGCAAGAACTACTTTCGAGAGACCGATATCATTCCCAGTTATCCACCGGGGATTCCACTCGTCAAAATGCTCACCTACGATTGGATGTGCCCCCCGACCATGGTGTTGACCGGCATGGCCATCGGCCACAATCCGGATAAAAAAGGAAAGGACACGCGACCGATCTATCTCCTAGCCGAGTGCCGGAAACTGCTGCACAATCCCTAACGCGATGCGCGTTCTCATGCCACCGTCGGGGCCTGGGGCACCTCACCTGCGGCCCCGGCCCGCACCTCCCACGGCGCCTCCCCCTTCACCGCCGCCGGGCCCGATGCCGGGTTGCCACTCTACTGCGCCGATATCACACTGCGCTCCGTCTTGCCCATCGCCATTGACGGGGCGCGGGCGACCACGTTGGTCCGCAACTGCACAGCTACCCCCGGCATCGATGACGACGCTCCCCTCCAAGGGCAACAGATTATCCGTAGTGCCGCCATTCAGAGAGAGACTCCCGCTTAATTGAGGATCACGCGGGTGTTCGTCGCTGCCGGTGAGATCGGTTCCCTGCGCGTCCATGTCACAGCCGCCGGTTGTGCCGATCAGATTGAAACCGTCGGAGGTGATCGCCCCGTCGCAGTCACGGTGAGCGGGACTTGTGTTCCCGGCTAAGATGGTGTTGCGCAGACGCACCACCCCGCCGGCATTCGCAGCTCTCCAGAATCCACCTGCGTTCGCCGCTGCTTGATTGCCCGCCAGCGTGACATCCCGGAGCGTCACGTCTCCATTCACCACTGCAATCCCGCCGCCCGTGTTGGCCGCAACATTCTGGCTGATGGTGCTCCGTCCGATCCGCACCGTTCCCTGGTCGACCTTGATTCCGGCGCCGTTCCCGCCGCGGTTCTGTGTAATGGCTGACTGGACGATCTCCGCTTCGTCGACCGAGAGGA
The DNA here is from genome assembly GCA_024998565.1 of Nitrospira sp. NCBI lineage: Bacteria > Pseudomonadati > Nitrospirota > Nitrospiria > Nitrospirales > Nitrospiraceae > Nitrospira > Nitrospira sp. The sequence goes on along the minus strand of JACOEM010000006.1, from coordinate 211,013 downwards.
GCAGCCCGCCTCCCTGCCCGCCGTCGATCGTTTCCGAGACAGTCGAGCGGTTGAGCGCAAAAAATCCAACCTGCGCCCAGATGCCCCCGCCGCCCCCCTGCCCTCCACCACCGGCCTCGTTATTACGGATCAGACTGTCCGTAATGACGAGCGACGAGTTGCCGCCACCTTCAGCATAGATGCCGCCGCCCCTCCACGAGGCGCTGTTATGTTCAATCACAGCATTCACGATCTCCACCCGGGGCGCGACCCCTTCGACCGATATCGCCCCGCCGTGACCGTCGGTGTCGCCGACTCCACCCTGAGCCAGCGTCACGCCGGACAGGCGAACCAGGGCGCCATCGATCGTGAACAGGCGCGACGTCTGCGCGCGGGCCGGCCGGATGATGTGATCGGCCGGATTGTTCCCCGCAAACAGGTCCACGAAACGCCCGCCCGCGATGAATAAACTATTCCCGGCACCCTCGTGACCGGCAGGCAGACTCAGTTCAAAGTCGCCGGAGACTGAGAACGTGATTCCGATCCGGCTCCCGGGCGCAAAGGCGTTGGCCTCTTCGATCGCCGCCCGCAAAGAACATTGCGCGCCGCCTTGCGACACATTGGCGTCGCAGACGCCGTCACCCACGTCCGCATCGTGAAGATCCAATACGGTATTCACGTTGAACGACCCGACCGTCTGGCAGCCGGGCAGCACCCCGACGCACAGCAGGAGTATCGACAACCCACGCAACAGGCGCGCGCCGCGCGTCCGTCCGGCACAATCAGGCTGAACCATCGTCACCTCCCAAGATCGTTCGCTTCACATGGCAGGACCCGCCGCACAGCGAGAGCCGTGTGACCGATCATGCGCCACGATATCTTGATGGGAAGGCGCACAGGGTTCAAGCCCCAAAGGGCGCAGGGAACGCTCATGGAGAGGGTCGATTACCCAAACAACCGGCGAAATGCCGTCTTGATCTGCTCCAACCCGTCCCGCAAGTCGATGTCAAACGTATCGGCCCGGGCACGCACCATCTGCCGCTTCACCCGCAGATCGTCACGATAGGCGCGCAATTTCTGCAGGAGCTCTTGCTTGGTTGCCTCGACGATCGTGAGTTGCTGTCTGCTCTCCACCGACAACCGATGTGTGAGCGCCTCGAACTCGGCTTCGAGCCTATTGGACCGTCCCACCAGTTCTTCCCAAAGCCGCCCCGAGTCCAATGCGGCTCCAGTCAGTTTCTGATCGGCCATGGTCTCAAACTCGCTCAGAGCTTTGAAAATCTTGGCTCGCTGTTCTTCGTATACATCACGCGCGTCTGCCTTGCCCAGCGCCAACTGCACCTGGAGGTGCTCGAGTTTGGCCTGCACCTCCGTCCTGACATGGTCGGCCACGCCCGTCGACCGTTTCAGGTCCGCCTGCACCGACGCAACCACGTCGCGCAACTGTTGTTTACCCTCTTCCAGCCGCTGGATCGCCTGATCCTTGCCCTGCGTGAGCTGGGCTTCCAGCGCCAGCGCCTGCTGTTCCAGCGCATCCATTTTTTTCTCGATCGACGCTCTGAGTTCTTTGATCCGCGACATGAATCCTCCTCCCTCCTGGACACAAGCCCGAACCCGGAAGATCAACGGGGCAGGCTCACTTCCCCACGTCGCCCAAGCCCCTCATCTCGTCCAACCAGCTCGCCCGTTGGCGCTCATTCATGCCTTCCACCTGACCGATCAAGGTGGCTCTCGTCGGCTTGATCCCGCAGAAGCCGAGAATGTTCCGTTCGAGACTCTTCACGCTGTGAGCCAGAAAAAACCATCGGTACACCAATGCCGGCATACCCATGGTCACCACGATGCGAGCCGACTTCCCCGTGAAGAGTTGCTTCGCCATTTTCCCCTGCGCTTGATACTCAAAGGCCACGCCGGGACGAAAGACCTGTTCGAGAAACGCTTTGAGGAGCGCCGGCATCGACCCCAACCAGAGCGGATAGACGATGACGAGATGATCCGCCCACCGGATGGCATCCTGAGCCTGCTTGATCGAATCGGGCGGCGTGCCCTTTTCAAACTCGTCTTTCGTCCGCAACAAAGGGAACTCCAGCCGGGCCACCTCGATACGTCGCACTTCATGCCCGCCGTCTTCGCAACCCTTGGCATATTCGTCCGCCAAGGCATGGCAGAAATGTCGAGTCTGCGCATCGGGATGGCCCTGAATGATGGTAATGAATTTACCCATGGCACCTCGATCGAACCCTAGACCGTCCTACACCATCGGATGGAACGGCTGGTCCTGCTGACGAACCGGCGCAACCGGTTCCCGCTCGATCATGGGTGGCGCAACCGATGGGGTAACTTTCGGAGTCGGCGGGGCACAGGCAGCCACCGACCATCCTCCGATAAACACAACCAGCACAACGATGTTCCGTGCGACGCTCATCATGTTCCTCCAACAGGCGTCGGTTTGCTGTTCAGACCTCGCCCCCATCAGGCGCAACAGGCGTGCCACCATTCCTCCCGTCGCGATCAGCACAACACAGGGGCTTCAGAGGTCGACGGAGGCTTCAGTGCCGGCTACGACTGCGGAGAATTTCCGCAGCACCGGTGCTGAACGCTGGCGCAAATATCCACAACGCCTGCCTGCCGACCAAGATGAACGCAACGGTCTTTCCACCTGGTATCGCTCGCCACCCGCGCATTTCCGACAGGACTGCCATGCTTTCAAACAGTTCGCGCACAGCCTCCAGGATCGAAGCGATTCATTCCTCTCCCGCCTTGGTGGGTTTGAAGAGACAGGGAGTGGCACTAAGCTTGCTCTCCTGCGAAGCGGGGAACTTTCACCTGAATCATAGAGTCCTGTCACTTCACTCCACCGTGGAACGGAAGGAGGGTCCTATGAGAGCCACAGAATATTTCGTCCACGCCTGCGACCCCAAAACACTCATCGTCCGTCAGATCATGGAGGATGCCGTCGTCACGGTCAGCCCGGCATCCAGCGCCATGGTCGTGGCAGAACTCTTGAGCGAGCACAATTTCGGGAGTGTCCCGGTCACTGAAACGGATGGTACCTTGCGAGGGCTGGTGACCGAATTCGACCTGCTGAAAGCCGTCGAGCAGGGGAGGGATCTTCGCGAAGTATCCGTCTCGGAGATCATGACCCGCGACGTCATCACCACCACCGAAGACATGCCGCTGATGAACCTGATTCATGTCCTCCAGGAACGGCACCTGATCCGGCTCCCGGTCGTAAAGGACCAGAAGCTCATCGGCATGGTCGCGCGGCGGGATATCGTTTTCGGCTACGTCAAAGCACGCGCCAATTATTGGCCGTAACAATGACCAGGCTGGCGGAACGAGGGATGTCCTTGAGCAGGGCCGGGAAACGGCAGGAAGTCGCGCAGAATGAGAGGATATGACGACTTCCTGCGCTGAAGCCAGCGAGGAAACACTTACCGCGCCGATGCAGGAATCGGAGCGGGAATGATTGCGCCGCACTCCAAACAGCGAACGGTGCCGGTTTCTTCGCCTGAGTCCGTGAGGACGCGATCAACGAGACGGCCATGGAGGCAGTGGGAGGCGGGTGCGGGAGTCCTGGGCGGCAGATCGAGTCGTGGACTATTCATGGCGCCCTCCGTCATGAGCCCGAGCAGTATCGTTGACCCACATCTGCTCCGGATCATAACAGAATCACCCGAGTGATTCCGTTAACCTGGACTATTCATGAATACCGTCGCGAGACGTTCGAGACGGAAGCCCGCCGAGGCTGCTCGCACGTGAGGCCGACGCAGGCGTACTGGTAGTCCGTCGAGGAGGCCGAACGAGAACAGCCTCGCCGGGAGACAGAATCGAACGCCGAAGCAGGGATTCATGAAGAGTCCGGGTTAGGTAGAGAGCCGTTCATCCCGAGGCAGGAATATCGTGCCGGTGATGGTCAGAAGCGCACCGAAAAACGCGGCCGCCATATCCTTCTGCGCATCCCATTCGTCGCCTTGCGTCCCCAGATACAGACTGCCGAGTTCAGGGCTGACGATCATTGCGACGATCGCCTCGATCACTTCGAAGAATCCGCTCTGCGCCAGAATCCCGCTGATCGCCAGATAACTCACCCACATCCCCCGCACGCCGGCCAGACGCATGAGCACTTCGCGCAGCGGGTAGACCAGGAGCAACCCATAGGCAAAATGCACGAGGCGATCGAACGGGTTTCGACTCAACGCCAGCGCATCTTTCAGCCAAAACCCGAAGGGAACTTCAGAATAGGTGTAATGGGCGCCGATCGCGTGGAGCAGCAGAAACGCCAGGATCAGACAATAGGAAGGGAGGGAAAATGCGAACCGCCGATAGGTCAGGACGAGCACGGCCACGAGGGCGACCGCGAGCAGATTCTCCAGGAACCAATCCTGCCTATCCACCGGTGCAATGGCCAGACCGATCCAGAACAGCGCATAGGTGATGAGCAGCCCCGTCACGATCGGGCGATCGTTCGGCCTCACTCCGCTCTGATCCCTCGCCCTCACACCCATGCCATGCCGTCTACTCGGAAAGCGCCGCCTCGGATTCCAGCGCCGACTCCGCCCCTCGCAGGGCGCGCACCACCAGGAGCAGCGTCATGCACAACAACGAGCCGTAGAGCGCGGCCGCCATGTCCTTCTGCGCATCCCAGATATCTCCCTGCGAACCTAAATACGTCACCCCCAATTCCGGATGCACGGCGCGCGCCACCCACGATTCGATGATTTCCCAGAGTCCGCTCAGTCCAAGAACCGTCATCACGGGAAGATAGTACACGACCCACCCTTGGATGCTCGCGCTCAGACGAAACAGCTCCTCCATCGGATAGGCCAGCAAGAAGCCGAAGCTGAAATGCACGATCCGGTCGAAGTGATTCCGCCCGAGATGTAGCACCTGGTCCATCCATACTCCGACAGGTACCTCGGCGTAGGTGTAATGCACGCCGATCGTGTGGAGCGTGAGAAAGGCCGTAATGAGCGCATGGGAGGTATGCGACAAGGGAAGGTACCGATGGGTCACAATCAACAGCACGACGAACAGCGCCGGCAGAATGCTCGCGAGCAACCAGAACTGCGGATCCACCGGCGCCTGCGCCATCCAGACGGACACAGCCAGATACCACAGGAGCAGCCCGATCGAAATCAGCTTGTTCCAACCCACCGTTGTTTCTCCCGAGAAGTGGTGTGAGAAGAAGGGGCTCCGGCCACGGCATGCGGAGCAAATCTTAATTACTCTACTGGATGGCAGTCATTGCTGCAACAACCAGCCGCAGGCCTTGTTACTGGCGAGGTCAATCGAACTCAGCAATGGGTTTCTTCGTCATCCTATACGCACCCCTCGAAGCATGCTCCACAGCAGCCTCCTTCGTTGCATAAAGCAACGGGTTGACACCACAGCTCCCCACGGACACGCTCGGCAGTCCGAGTTGACGATGAACTACTCGGGGGGCCACTGAACTTATGTGGCTGCTCCCCACTGACCTCCCCGCGCTACCGCAATGGCGTCAGGAAACAAGGGTCTTCAAAATCGTAACAGATCCAACAGGATTCGTCCTCTGGCGGCTCGTCGATATGCACCCAGTGACACTTCCCGTAAAAGCCCCAGCCCCTCGCTTTGCTCAGGCGTTTGTTCGTGGGCATGCGAAACAAGACTTTCACGCCGTTCACCTTTCTCCCGTCACTTTCCAGTACGCGCCGAATGAAGTCCGCCGGATTGGCCGCAAACTCCTGCAAGGGCTTGCCGAAAAGCCCTAACGTGATGGTACCGGTCGAGATCTTGAGATCCTTTCCCTTTTTGCCTGAAAAATATTGCGCGACCTTGTCTGCCTTCGGATAGGTCTCGACAATGTCGTACCACGATTGGTTGATGCCGATTTCCATGACCTTCCTCCTTGTGGGGTTAATGGGGAATGACCGTACTGACACTCATCATGGTTTGCGTCCAGACGCGCCACTATAGACGCAACGATAGTGCCATGATTTCCAATCATGAGAAGTCCCTCGCGGTCCGCCCCAACCGCTCATCGGAAGACCATTGCGTACGATCCGATGCTCTTCCGAGGTGAGGAGTAACTCCCCAGAAGACTCTGCCGGAATGCCGCAAAACGCGACTTTCAATAGCCTCAAGACAACGGTGAGCCCACGGATTGTGCACCCCAGCACAGGCACGCCTGATGCACATCGATTCCGATTAACTGATGTGCCTCATGTCTATTCCTCTGCTGGACATTCATGGCCTCACTTTTGAGGTCGATCATCATTCGATTCTCGATCGGCTGGACCTTGCGGTCCAAGCCGGGGAAATCCATGCCCTGCTCGGCGCCAACGGTTCCGGCAAAACCACCCTCGCCTATGTCCTGATGGGCTGTGAAGGATATAGACCAAGCGCCGGGCGGGCACGATTGGACGGAACGGATCTTCTGCCTCTCAAGATGCATGAACGCGCCCGGTTGGGACTGACACTCGCCTGGCAGGAGCCGGCCCGATTCGAAGGCGTGACGGTGCGCGAATATCTCAGCCTGGGCAAACCGGAATGCGATCCCGAACCGGCACTGAAGCGGGTGGGGCTCGATCCGGACCGCTACCTAACGCGCCGGCTGGACAAGGCGTTGAGCGGCGGTGAGCGCCACCGGATTGAGCTTGCGTCCGTCCTCTCGATGAAACCCAAGCTGGCGATCCTCGATGAGCCGGCGGCGGGCATCGATATGCTCTCGATCAATCACATCATCGACATCATCCGCGCGCTGAAGGAAGCCGGCGGATCGGTCCTCTTGATCACCCATCAGGAGGAGGTGGCCCTCATTGCCGATCGAGCGTCCCAACTCTGCGCCGGACGCATTGTCTTTTCCGGCAGCCCACGCGAGGCCGTGGATCATTTCCGCGGACGAACCTGTGTACGATGCGACGGGGAGGTTTGTGGGTATGTCCGACCTTGAGCAACTCATGCGCGTCTTGCCCATGGTGGGCGCCGAGCCGTCCATCCTCGACGACTCGGGCATCGCCCATATCGTCGCGCAAGGGCATCACATCCTGAGCCGTCGGACGGTCCCCGGCCTGCGCGTCGAACTGGAAGAAACCCCGGACGCCCTTATCGGGCAAATAGTGGTTGAGGCGGGCGTCACCATCGATCAGCCGATTCACATGTGCTTCGGTCTGACTCACCCCACGGGGGTGCAGCAGATCGCCATCGACGTGCAGGTGCAGGAGGGGGCACAGGCGCGAGTGCTCTCTCATTGCCTCTTTCCCGTGGCCCAAGCGGCCCAACATCGCATGCAGGCGGTGATGACGATCGGTCCCGGCGCGTCGCTGGCCTATACCGAGGGCCACTACCATGGCCTGCACGGCGGCATGCAGGTCCTGCCCCATGCCACGATCAAGATCGGCAAGGGCGCCCGCTATTTCTCGGATTTCTCCTTGCTCTCCGGCTCAGTGGGAAACCTCGACATCGACTATCTCGTCGAAGTGGAGGAGGAGGGTCTCGCCGAGCTCAGTGCGAAAATCTTCGGGCACCAGACCGATCGCATCACGTTGAAAGAATCGGTCATCCTTCGAGGCGAACGATCACGAAGCCTCATCAAAACACGCGTGGTGCTGGAAGGCGACGCCTCCGCCGAGATTACCGGCATCACCGAAGCCCATGCCAAAGGCGCCCGCGGCCACGTGGATTGTATGGAAATCGTGCAGGGCCGGGCCCATGCCAGCGCCATCCCGATTGTGAAAGTCTTTCACCCGGAGGCGAAAGTCACACACGAGGCCGCGATCGGAAGCGTGGACAAGAAGGAATTGGAAACGCTGATGGCCCGCGGGCTGAATCCTGAGCAGGCAGTCGAACTGATCGTGAGCGGAATTCTTCGTTAGGCGGAGGCCTGCGCAAACTGCCTGACCGGCAGGGTCACGAGGACGCCTTCGCGGCAGTATGGGGATCGTGAATGACGGCTCCGCATTCGAGGCATCGATAGAGAGGACGTTCTGTTTCATCCTCGCAGCGAATACGATCGATGAGTCGCATGTGGAGACAGGTGAGTGTCCGTGTCGTGGTGGGCTCGAGTTGAGGACTACGCATAGTGACCTCCCCGAATCGCAGCGGACAATAGCTGGGCTATTTCTAACTGAATGCGGCACAACCCTATCAGATCTGTGCAGACTTCACACTAGGAATTTGTCTGATACGATCAGGGAAAAGGTCCGACACAACAAAATGCGGTCGGTGCTTTTCAGTCGTCTATATACAGAGGCGCCGGCCTTCATATCACAGACTCGATCAGCATCTCCTCCGAGTAAACTCTGATTCCAGGGCATTGTGTTATCAGAACCTTCGCGGCATACTGAACTCTCGCTTGCTTTAGGAGGATGCATCCCCATGCGGAACCGACTTCTCCTTCCCGGAATCGTTCTCGTCGCCCTCATGCACTCGGCTGGAAACGTAAGCGGTGCCGAGCCCGGAGAGAAACTTCCGGCCTTGAAGGGGAATGCCGGGCAGGGGCAAACACTCTTTAACGGCAAGGGCATCTGTCACTACTGTCACGGCGTGGACGGAGTGCTCGACAAGAAACCTTCACTGAAGCCTGACACAGCGGCCGCGATCGCAAAACTGTCCGCTGGAGCTCCCGATCTTCGCAATCGCGCCGGGCTGACCCTGAAAGACAACAAAGCCCGCTTCCGGGCCATTCGTGAGGGACATCCGGGAAGCGGCATGCTGCCGGACACCACGCTGAGCGACCAGGACATCACAGACCTGCTGGCCTATCTCGCCAGCCTCCGGCAGAGCCAGACCACTCCCGGCAAGAGCCCTTACTAAGCGACCCGTCCCCTTACGCGCCGCCGGGAACGACTCGCTCATTCATCCGATGATCACTGAGCCGACGCCGTCGTGAAACGCGATGGGCGTGCCCAGCGCGGCGCACTTGGCCTGCATGGTTTTCTGGAGAAACAGGGCGTCCTGATGCCGGGCGAGCCTCACGCGACAATGCTCAATGCGAACGGGATGAAGCCGAATGTGCGCGACACGGCCTGGCTCCACGTTAAGGACGAACAGGAACGATAGATCGTTGCGTTCATGCTCATCCACCATGTAGTCGTCGATGAAATCGCCGCTCGAATACAGAATCGCCTTCCCACGGTAGAGTTCGATCCCTTGAGGCGTGTGATTGGAATGTCCCCAATAGAAATCGGCTCCCAGATCAAGCAGCTCCCGAGCAAGCGCCCGCATCTCGACTGACGGCGCACCCCAGTTAGGTCCGACGTGGGCGCTGACCAAGACAAGACCGGCTTGACTCCGGGCTCGTTTGATCGCGTCCGCCACACGCGCTCGATAGGGCTCCTTGAGCCCCCTATGGTCGTAGGCCACATAGACGACTCCCGGCTTGACATCGGCGGCCTCCCATTCCGGCTCATTGTCGGTCAGCGCCAGCACTGCAACCCCACCTCTTGCTACCGGAAGGAACGCCGGCTCCATCGCTGCCGCCAGGTTCCGGCCGGCCCCCGCATGCCTGATGCCGGCCCGATCGAGCAGTCCAAGGCAATCGAGCAAGGCCTCCGCCCCGTAATCGAGGACATGGTTGTTGGCTAACGTCACCGCATCAATGCTTGCCGACTTGAGACAGTCGATCGCTCTCGGGTGGGCACGGAAATGGAACGCTTTCGATTGCGGATGCCATTCTCGCCCGCGTGCGCTGATGACGCATTCCAGGTTGATGACACGCAGGTCCGCCGCAAGCAGGATCGGCAACACATCGCCCCAGACGGCCTCAGGCCAGAGGGACTGGTTCCCGATCACCTCTTGATCCACCATCCGTCCCAGCATCACATCGCCGGTCAATGCAAGTTGCATCTGTGCTCCTGCGGTGGGGATTTTTCGACAAAGCCAAGACTTCTTGCGAACGACTACCGCAATCCTGGTGCCAGCAACTTGCCTAGCGGTTGCCGGCTACTGCATCCCCTTTGCTACACTCATTGGCAGCTGCGGCTTTTCGCAACAACTAATCCATGAGACCTTGTGGAGAATCTCCCCATTTCTCACTCAAGAACCCTAGGCACGCTATCTCCTGCACTAGCTTACATAGTCTCTGTTTGAGGATGCTCCGCACACGTTCTCGTCTATCAATCGTGGGCACGATCAGACACGTAGCGCAAGAGCACTTACGCGCGCTTCGAGTCTCGTCTGCAAAGGTGTAGGACTCGGTGGAACAGAGACTCCCGTCAACGCTCATTCGTGGTTGGATTCCTATCGGGCATTCCCGAAAAACGGCATCACTCTTGCGTTCGACAAAAGTAACACCGTGCCTCCCGCAAAAAGGCTCCCTATATGACATTCACTTCTGCACCCCGTATAGATCATACCCAATACTTCTTGGAGAGTCCCTGTCGCCAGGCTTCCGATTGCCATCTTTTCGCTTTGGATGAAGCAGGGGTTGTCTTCTGCGAGGGTCGCCAGGAAATCTATGCGTTCAACACATCCGCGACATGGATCTGGATGGCCATGGAGGACGGGCTCCCTGTGGCAGCGATCGCAGCCGAACTCGCTGAAATAACCGACAGCCCCCCCGAACAGACCCAAGACACGGTCATCAACCTAGTCGGGCAATGGTGGGCGCTCGGTTTACTTAGTGGAAGCGAGTGCAACAGGCCCGTTCTCACGAGCCCCCCCGCGAGGTCGCTGCCGCAGGTTGACCTCCAAGTAGACCAGCGGCAACGTCACAGCCAGAGGAGCTACCGACTTCGGCGGACACTGTTCACCATTGGTTACGACAGCGCCGCACAGGAGGCCATGGTTCATCCGATTCTTGCTCACCTGGAGAGTGATGGAATTACCCTCTACAGTACGGAGTTGGTCCTGGCTCAAACCCAAAAGGGATACGCAGTTCTTCAAGATGGTACCCTGGAAGAACTTTGCGAGACCCTCAGCGGTCTTGGTCCTGCCGTTAAATGTTGCATGATGCGCATTGCATTGAACGATCACCCTTATCGATTCCAAATTCACGGAGGTGTAGTCGAACGTGAGGGCCAGTGTGTCGTGCTACCAGCTGAATCCGGTAGTGGTAAGACGTGCCTCGTTGCGGGTCTAGTCCATGATGGCTGGCATTATCTGTCTGACGAGTGCGCGCCATTAGAAGGAAATGAACTCCGTGTGCAGCCAATACCGATCGCCATGGCAACCAAAGAAGGAGCTTGGCCGGTGCTGGCTCCTTACTATCCAGAACTGGACCAGGCCACGGTCCATCTCCGGGAAGACGGGAAGCACATCCGTTACTTGTCTCCACCTCCTGAAAGTAGAGGGCCTGATCGGCCGGAAGGGCATAAGGTTCGCTGGATAGTCTTTCCGGCCTATAACCCAGCAGCTCAGAGCAAGTTGCAACCATTGCCCAGAGTTGAGGTTCTCCAACGACTCTTCGCGCAATGTCTGAGCCTGCCGGAGCGTCTCAACCAGGCAGCGGTCTCGCGGATTGTCGAGTGGATCAGGACCATCGATGGTTATCTACTCCCCAACTCTAACCTTAAGGAGGCGGTGCGACTCATGAACAAGCTGACACCCTAACCACTGGCTGTTGCTTAGCACAGGACAAAAATGAAGAGGACCTTGTCTTAGCGATTCTGGAGAGGTGCCAAGTAAATCACAGTAGACCCAATACTCACTCCCACGAGGAGCATTAGTTATGACTGACCAACTCACCAGCAGCAACCCAGACCAATCAATGCTTGCCAGAGAAGTGAACCGACGGCACTTTCTCTCACATGTCGTCAAGCACAGTCTGATCACGGTCCCTTCCGTTGCCCTAGTCCTGAGCGGGGCCGCTATTCCTATGTCGTTCGCTCAAACCTATACGAAGGGCGATACGGCTGTAGTTGACAGCACTCAGTTCATTGTGACGGAAGGACAAATTACGGTTATTAGGCCTCCCTGTGAGCAGAGTCTCTTGGATCAGCTACTCGACAACCTGAGAAAGATTTTTGGCAGCCGTAAAGTTACCACTCAGGGTACGTGCTCTACGCTTCGAGGTTGATCTATTAGTCGCTAAAGAATACGCCCCATTGTTGCTCAACGCTGAATCAATCAGAGCTCAACCTCGGGCAGTATCCTTCGAGGGTCAAACGGAATGGCTCGATGAAAACTGTTAAGTTCCGAGAAATTGCGGACAACCCTACGGCCAGCCTATCGGGGGAAAGCGCTATCCTTCTAAACCTTGCAAGAACTCCGCTCAACGCTGAGATCTCACCCGAGACTTGTGCCTCTATCCGAGAAGATGTGAACTGGTCCGACCTTATTATTGTCTCCCACAATCACGGTGTACTGCCGCTTCTCTACAAACAACTCCACTCCCTTGGCTCAACTGTCGTGCCTCAGCATATTCTGGACTATGTGAAGGTCCGCTATTGCTCGAATGCCCTGGCAAACTTCTATCTTGCGCAGGAACTGCTCCAGCTCCTGAATCTGTTTCAGTCTAACCAGGTCGCTGCTATTCCTTACAAAGGACCGGTGCTCGCAGTTTCGGCCTATGGCAGCCTGAACCTACGCCAATTCCTCGATCTGGACATCTTGGTTGACTGGCGTGACTATGATCGTTCAAAGAAACTTCTTCTTTCAGATGGATTCCAACTTTCGGCGGATTGTGAATGGGAATCGCATTTCATAAGTTCAAGCGGTGGTTACTGTCTTGATCTCCACCAAGGACTCACCCCGCGTATCTTTCCATACTCGATTGAGTTTTCGAATCTGTGGCAACGTCGCAGTAAGATGGTACTCTGTGGTGAACTAGTCCCCACTCTTTCCGACGAGGATTCGCTTCTGATTCTCTGCGTGCAAGTGGCGAAGGACGCGTGGGAGAAGCGGTCTAGGCTAGCGAAGGTGTGTGATCTTGCTCAATTTCTTCATGAACACCCCGTGCTGAATTGGGAATGGCTCCTAACAGAGGCTACGAGAATCGGAGCGCGAGGAACTCTTTCTTTCGCTCTCACGCTCGCTCACGACCTCCTGGGAATTCCGATACCGGCAGAGATATCAGTACGGGTGGGGCATGACCGGTCGATTGCATCGCTTGTGGCACAGGTGCGAAATGAGTTTATTGTGCAATTATACGCCAGAGCGTCCGGTTCATGCCGACCGGTTTCGATATCGGAGCAAGCCCGATTTCACTCACAGCTCCGCGAACGTTTTCGAGACAAGCTTCCTTATCATCTGGAGCCGCTCCGTCGCTTCCTCGAAAGACTCTTCATCCCTAACGCCAGGGACCATAGCTTTCTTTCACTCCCCGAAGCGCTTCATTGCCTCTACGGTCTCATCAGGCCACTCCGGCTAGTGTATGATTATCTCCTTCACCCCCTCGCACAGGCTCTTCGATTGTCGCATAGGACGAATCACCAGGGAGAGTGATCGGACTGAACATCGCTAGGATATCTCTTCTATGTTCCGGATCACCTCTTGATCCACCATTCGTCCCAGCATCACATCGCCCGTCAATGCAATCTGCATCGGTCTCACCGATGAATCCTCAGGCCGATCGCCCCGCCAGCGCGGCGTGAATCCGTTGTTTCACATCCTCCGGATCAAACACTCCGGGGAAACGAATCGTCGCGTCGTCCTGCCGACCTCGAACGACCAGGGTCCCGATCCCCATCAGATCAGCCAGCGGCCCCTGCTTGATGGCGATCTCGAGGATCTCCCGATACTCGATTGATTGAATGTCGCGTCCTGTCCAGCCATTCCGCAGCACGACTCGTCGGCTTGTCACGACATACCGCCCCCACCGGCGCAATGCGGCGGCGATTCCCAACAACGTGACCGCGCCGACCAGCCAGCCACTCCATCCTGACATGCCAGACCTCACTAGGAATGCAACCCGCAGCATCATGATGCCCACGATCAGATAGAGCCAGATGAATTGACTCCAGGCCGCACCACCTTCCCAGAGGACCGGCTCTTTTTCTCCTGTGGCATTCTCATCCATGGCAGTGACCTGAGACTTTTCTCTACAGCCCGACCATCTGGTTCTGTCGCGGAGTTCCCCACACCTCCACCGGATCACAGAAACAGGAACACAGAGAGCGTTGTGCGTTCATGCGCATATACCGCCTACAAGCCTCTTCACGTTTGCTGGCCTCGCTCTTGCTTTTCACCGCCTATGAGTCGCCTTGCACTGTGCTGCAAGTTTTGGACAAGTGATTGTTACCTGAGCCCCTCCGCTCCCTGACCACTAAACTCAGTCAAAGGAACGTCATGGATCAGCAGCACCCATCCCCTTCCCGCTGGGCCATCGTCCTTGCGGGAGGCGAAGGCACCAGGATGCAGCCGCTCGTTCATCGCTGGCTCGGCTTCAACCGGCCCAAACAGTATTGCGCCTTCGTCGGCTCCCGCTCCATGTTTCAACATACCGTGGACCGCGCGGCCCTGGTGACAGCTCCGGAACACATCGTCGCCGTGGTGGGGCGTGATCATCGCGACGAAATCCTGACACAGCTACAGGGGCGAACCATCGGACAGGTCATCTACCAGCCACGCAACTGCGAAACGGCGGCAGGACTCTTTCTCCCCTTGACCTACATTCATGCCCGCGCCCCCGGGGCGACGGTCGTCATCTTTCCCTCCGACCACTTCATCCATCCGGAAGACCGTTTTCTAGCGGCCGTCTGTCGTATCGCCGAACTGGCGGAGACCATGCCCGATCGACTGGTGCTGCTGGGGGTCCGACCGGATCGACTCGAAATGGAATATGGATGGATCCTGCCCGGCGCCGCGCTTTCTTCGCCGGATGATGCGCCAGTATGCCAGGTCCATTCATTTGTCGAAAAGCCCGACCGGATCCAGGCCGTCCAGGCGTTTCGCCACGGCGCATTGTGGAACACCTTTGTGTTTGCCGCGCGAGCCGAATTGTTGTGGCAGGTGGGGACGCGTTGCTTTCCCGACGTAATGCGCCGCTTTGAACGGCTCAGTAGTGTGATCGGCCGGTCGCAGGAAACAGCGGTGCTCGACGCTATTTACGAGGACATGCCCGCGTACAATCTGTCGACGACCCTGCTCCAGCAGGCCACTGAATCCGCAGTCGTCGTTGAGTTACAGGATGTTCTCTGGAGTGATTGGGGCCAACCAGCCAGGGTTGCGGAGACCCTACGTCGAATCGGTCGCATCCCCGCATTTCCCCTCGAATGTCTCGACCGTCCCTTCGCACCGGAACCTCTCGTCGGCGTCAGCCCTGAACCGACTGTGCAACCATGATGGAAGGATGCCCCTATGCTGACCCCATCCCCGCAAGACAACAAAGGACAGAGGCGACGGACCGCCATGCGGACATCGGCAACGCCCTCGGAAGCGGCCGGTTCATCACCAGCCTCGTCGGTCTCGACCTCCCATGACCTGAACGCACTGATTACCCAGCGAGCCTATGAGCGCTATGCAGAACATGGGTACCGACACGGTTGTGCGCTGGAGGATTGGCTTGAGGCCGAGCGCGAGATCTTGAGCCAAACTCCTTCCGGTGTAACCCTCTCTTGAATTGGAACGAGGCCCCTCCTGCGAGTTCCGTGCTGAAAGGATTCCGCCAATGATTACTTCGATAGCCTTCATCGTCTATCCCGTTTCAGATATGGCACGGGCCAGAGCCTTCTATGAACATGTGCTGGGCTTGCATGTCAGCGAAAACTACCGGGACGTCTTGGTGGAGTACGACGTCATGGGCTCAACCTTTGCTATCACGACCACGGACATGGGGCGTGTTCCTGGAGCGAAAGGAGCCGTCGTCGCATTTGAGGTGTCGGATCTGGATGGGTTTGTCTACAAAATGAAAGAACGGGCCGTGTCGTTCGTCACCGAAACATTTGACACGCCGGTCTGTCGAATGGCCGTGATTGCCGACCAGGACGGCAACCACATCACGCTTCACAAGCGCCACAAGTAGGGGACCCGCATCAGCCGTTCATGCCCAGTCCCGCATCGTGACACAGCAAGCCATACGCTCGGGCACGGATGCTATCGCCCGAACCGTCCCATCAATTGAGCTTCGGCCAGCACGTGGCCCCTCATCGCCTCAACCACCTGAGCTTTGGTGGCCCGCGATTTGAGCGCCAACTCGCAATCCAACGCATACAACTTGAAGTAATACCGGTGCGGTTTCCCGGGCGGTGGACATGGCCCGCCATAGCCGATTTCCCGGCTGTCGTTCAGGCCCTGCTGCGCCCCGTTCGGCAAGGTCTCCTGAGTCGGAATCCCTTCGGCCAGGCCACAAAGATCCAACGGGATGTTGTACAAGACCCAATGCACCCATGTGCGACCCGGCGCATCGGGATCGTCGGCAATCAGCGCAAAACTTCGCGTGCCCGCGGGGGGATGGTTCCAACGCAACGGGGGCGACAGGTCATCGCCTTCACAGGTATGTTTCTTCGGAATGAGTTCCCCCTCCTTGAAAGCGCTACAGGCGAGTTCGAACGGCATCACAGACTCCTTCATGTTTCTTTGGGGATTATGACGTTGCCGCACCCGCTTGGGTCTATCAGGCTGCGGAAAACCTCGATTGTGGCGCAATACCTTATGATCAACTTGTGCGCCGTGTCGGTATCAGGATCACCCGCAGGATGCGCAAAAAGGCCATCCAGCAAGGCCGCAGCGAGCGAAGAGGCGAATCGTACTCGTGTGGTACGGTGAGCTGCAAAGCGATGCGAGAACGCCGCTGGCGGACTTTTTCCGCATCCTGCTATAACCAGATTCGCTCGGCGGTTGGTGCCTGCTCTCCCCACAAGGCGCTCACGGGCAGATCGAGAAGGGAATGCGCGCCGGGGCTCAATCCCGGTAACGCACGGGCGGCAGCCAGCATCATGTGCGCCGTGAGAACGGCTTCGTCGAAGCGGGCTTCAAAGAGAAACCGCTGATGCCCCGCGCGCCCCGGCGCACTCCGCCGCTCAAGCGCGACCCCGCGCCCTTCCTGTTCGAGCGCGGCCACACTGTCGACCGGAAATACCAGCGCCTCCTCTCCGAGGAAGAGCGGATCGGCCCGAATCGCAGCGGCCACGCGATCCGCATCGACCCCCTTCTCCAACTCAACATAGACATACCGTTGCCGCGTCCCGTTGGCCGCAACCTGTTCCGTGCACAGCGCATCCTTGACCCCGGCTACCCGGCGGGCCATCGCCGTATGATGAAGGCTCGCGGCCACCCGATGCCTCATTTCGCTCTCGCCCTCCGGAGCGAGAAGCCCGAACAGGGAGCGCATGACGGACAACGCGCCTGGATCCCATCCGGCACCCACAATGGCCGGAACATCGAAACGAGGGCGAACCGGTTGATCGCTTCCCGATGTGCTTGAAACGCCTCTCCGTGCAAGAGCGCGCATTCGATGATCGGGAGACCATGCTGGAGACAGTCGTGGGCAACCCCTTCGACCTGGTCGATCGGCACGCACAACAGCGCCGCATCCATCTCGTGCACCTGCGCCGTGTGCGACACGACCGGAATCTTGCTGAACACCTCCGGCAACGGCCGAGCGAGACTGTCGAGGCGTCGAACGATGGCCGCCAAGGCCACATCCTTGCTCGTGAGCAACAATTCTGCGCAGGCCCGTCCGACTTTTCCGAATCCCACCACCCCGATGCGGAGAGTGTTCTTTTCATTCCGACCCTTTGGGATTACCACAGTCCAACACTCACATCCTTGAAGGGAATCGTTTCCCATTGCTCGCTTTCCATGCCCAGGATTTCGATGTCGAGGTTTGACGGAATGACTCGCATTCCTTTGGGCCGGACCCAGCTATCCGACTTCAACGACTTCACGTACAGATGAGGTCTGGCTTGGGCATAATCCCGTTGATGGAAGAGCTCGAGTAGCCGCAATGCATCCGGCATGGTCCACGTCATACTGTCCTCCTCACAAGTGTCAATCACCCGTACCATGCAGTCGAGTGAGCAATCGCGATGCCTGCTGAATCTCACCTGTCCAGCTATCGGATCGACGGCCCGTTTGTTCAGCAAACTCGCCGCGATGGAGTGTCCGCGAGAGTAGCGCCGCCGATACAGGGGACTCCGGCATCCCTGCTATCGAGTTCATGCCTGTGCCCTTTCGCAGCATCATGGCAGAGCGCTTGTAGCGGATTTCCTCACCTGAACTCCAGCCGGATGCGGGACCAATCATTGCATCTGTTGTGAGGCTATCACGGTGATGAACTCGCCATCGCAAGAGGGGGGAACCGTCCGGGTGAGACGCATGGGGCCATCAGTCGTATGGGTGCTCCTGCTCGCGGGATTCTTGCTGTCAGCCGGCTGTATCGGGCCTCTGCAACAGTGGGGAGAAGAAACGACATTCCGCCCCAAGGCCACCTCCTTTGACCCGGCCACGCTGAAGCACGAGCAGGTTGCCGTCCTGAACGCGGTGGTGGGATTCGGATTGGAAGGGTTTGCCCATCAGGTCTCCCGCTCACTGTCGAGTGCCTTGGATCAGCGGCCGACTCTGATCACGGCTCTGCCGGTCCACGAAGCGTTGAACCGCATCAACCGGGGAGAGTTGGGGGAAGAGTATGCCGCTATGGTGACCGCCTATGTCAGAACCGGTATCCTTAATCGGGCGGGGCTCCAGAAAATCGGACAGGCCATTCACACCAACTATGTCTTTCAACCCAGCCTCGCCTCCTTCAACCAATCCATGTCCGGGCGCTTTTCCTTCTTTGGTCTCCGTGTCCTGCAAACCCGCGTCACCATGCTCCGCATGAGCCTGCAACTGTGGGATACCAGAACGGGCGAGATCGTCTGGGAATCCTCCGGTGAAGCCACCCTCGCGGGTGAGGACGTTCGCGAGTTCCGCATTCCCTTCGATGAAATCGCCCGCCGCTTGTGGGCCCACATGCTCGACGACCTGTTCAAGGACCTACCCGCAGAATGACTGATCGGGGCCGTGGTGCCGCCGCGGCTCGTGCACGTTTTCGCCCTCTCCCTCCCCATCCCCACCGGCCTCCTCTGTCGCGATTCGCACCAGTCGCGATGTGAGCAGTGAGGTATCCGCCCCCACCCCGGACTGTGACTCGACAACATTACGGTTCGCGGTAATGCAAATTCCTATGGACTATCATCCCTGCAGGGGACAGGCACGCGCGAAGGTATGCGACTTGCTGCTCCCTGGTTATAGCGCTCCACAAGAAGCAAGGATTTGCATCCTACGAGGTGACTGTTCCATGTCGTACGTCGGTATCAACATCGGCGCCCTCACGGTGAAGGTGGCGGCCATCCGCGGCGACGCCAGAAATGCGACGGTCGTGGCCCACCAAGGCCGTCCGCTGGAAGTCTTCACCGAAGTGCTGGCCCGACCGGACTTTGCCGACGCGGAATATTTCGGGGTCTCCGGCCAGCTCGGCCATGTCCCCGAAGTGGCGGCGATTCAGCGGGCGCTTCGCGAGGTGGAGGGCACGTTCGATGCGGTGGCCTCACTCGGCGGGGAATCGTTTCTGGTCTACTTGCTCGTCGACGGAAGACTGACCAACGTCCTGTCTCACAATAAATGTGCGGCCGGAAGCGGCGAGTTTTTCGTGCAGCAGATCAGCCGGATGGGCTTGGGCATGGAGGAAGCGGTCCGCCGGTCGTTCGACGGCAAGGTCGTGCCGCTGGCCTCACGCTGTTCAGTCCACTGCAAATCGGACATCACGCACAAGCTGAACCGCAATGAGGCCACGCCCGAAGACGTTCTGCATACGCTCCACGACAGCATGGCCAACAAAGTGATCGCGCTGCTGGAAAAAGGCGTACAGGCGCCGAAACGAGTGTTGCTGATCGGCGGCGTCACACACAACGATGCGATGCTGGCCGCGCTGCGCGCCAAGCTCCCACAGACCGAGTTTGTGGTTCTCCCCGAGAGTCCCTGGTTCGAGGCCTGGGGAACCGCCCTGCTCACCCGGGACGAACCCCACGAACGATTGCCTAAACTCGCGGCGCAGCCGGAGTTGGGCCATCTCCCGCCGCTCCATCAGTACGGCGAACGGGTGCACGTGATCGCCACGCCACCCTTGCAGGCACCACCAGACGGACCACTGGTCCTCGGCGTCGACGCCGGCTCGACGACGACCAAGGCGATTCTGCTCGATCCCATGACACACAAGGTGGTGGCATCCCATTACGGGCGCACAAAGGGAAATCCCGTCGCAGCCACCAGGGAATGCCTTCAAGCCCTCGTCGATGCGGTCGGGAACCGCCCGATCGGATTGGTCGGCACGACCGGCTCAGCCCGTGAGCTGGCCGGCGCCTATCTCGGCACCGAACATGTCTATAACGAGATTTCTGCCCATGCGGCGGGGGCGACCCATTTCGACCCGGATGTGGACACGATTTTTGAGATCGGCGGGCAGGATTCCAAATACATCTACCTGCGCAACGGCGTGCCCATCGACTATGCGATGAACAACGCCTGCTCGGCCGGCACCGGATCGTTCCTGGAAGAAAGCGCCCAGAGCGATCTCGGGATTACCGTCGCCGACATCGCCGGTCTGGCGATCGCCGCGCCCTCTCCCGTGCATTTTAAGGCGACCTGCGCCGCCTTCATCAATAGCGATATTCGGCTGGCCCAACAGAAGGGCCACCCTCGCGACAACATCGTGGCGGGCCTGGTCTATGCCATCGCCGGCAACTATCTCAACCGCGTGAAGGGCCCACGCTACGTGGGCAAGAAGGTCTTTCTGCAAGGCGGCGTCGCACTCAACCACGCCGTCGGTTATGCCTTCGCCCACAGTGTCGGCCGCGATGTGGTCATCCCGCCCAGCCCTGAATTGCTCGGAGCGCTCGGAGTCGGATTACTCGCGTTGAAGCGATCCGGCTCGCGGATGAGCCCTCCCGCCGACCTCCTCACGCTGAGCCGGCCGGAGATGCAATTGGTCGGCCGCTTCACCTGTGGGGCCTGCAAGATGTATTGCAGCATCGACCGGTTCATGGTCGCGGGACGCCGCTTTCCCTTCGGCGGCCGTTGCAGCCTCTACGAGAATGTGTGGAAACGAAAGGCCCGCACTGCCGCCGTGACAGACCTGGTCGAGACGAGAGCCGAGGTTCTCTTTCAAGTCCCGAGCCTTCCGCCTGCCGCCACACCTCAGCACGAGCGGGTCGAGCGTCAGCGCTGGGGAGTCGGACCGGCGTATGAAAGCGCAAAAGCCTTCGTGCGTGAATCCTTAGGCCACCCCACCGCCAACGCAGTGGCCAACGGCACACGCATCGGCATTCCCAGGGCGCTGACCACCCATTCCCTGTTTCCGCTCTATTCCACCTTCTTTGCGCACCTGGGCATGGAAGTGCTGCTCTCGGACGTGGACCCGCGAGGCGATCTCACGTCCAACTCAGGATTCTGCTTCCCTGCGCAGATCGCCCACGGGGCCGTGCTCGATCTCACGCGTCGAGGAGTCGAACTCATCTTCATCCCGCATGTGGTGCGCATGCCTCACCCGAATCACTGCCGGGATTCGTACCTCTGCCCGATCACCCAGGCGGAGCCCTATTTTTTGGCCAAAGCCTTTCCAGGCAGCCGGCTACTCTCGCCCGTGCTGGATTTCACCAACGGGTACGAAGGCTGCTCCGCCCTGATCGACACGGTCGTGCAGGAGTTCGGGATCACACGTGATGTGGCCGAGAACGCCTGGGTGGCGGCGGTCCATGCCCAGACTGACGCCGAACGCAGGCTCTGTGAGCTGGGACGGCAGGCGCTTGAAGCCGCCGTCTCGGCGGGCAAACCTGCCATTCTCCTGGCCGGTCACAGCTACAATGCCTTCACGCCGGAAGCCTCGCAATCAGTGAGCAAGAAACTCTCCAGCATGGGTGTGTCGGTGATCCCCGCCGACTGTCTGTTACCCGTCGGCGAAGGTCCCACGTCCTGGCACTTCGCGAACCAGATTTTAAATGCTGTGGCGATCGCCAAGCAGCATCCCAATCTGTTCCTGCTGAGCGTGAGCAACTTCAGTTGCACCATCGATGCCTTTACCCATGCCACCCTCGCCTCCGAAATGGGATCGAAACCCTATCTGATTCTGGAGATCGACGCGCACACCGCCGATGCCGGTGTCCAAACCAGGCTGGAGGCCTTCCTCGACATCATCGGCAACTACCAGGACAAGCACCATCGCCCCAGCGAGTCGTTCACCGCCTGCCGGCTGCTCCCGGAAGGCCGGATCGTCCGTTCCAACGGGGAGCAAGTACGACTGACAGACCCGCAGGTCAGGATCTATTTCCCGAACTTTTCCCCGTACCACACCCAGGCAGTCACCATGGCTTCCCGCTGGCTCGGGTTACATCCCGGACTCATCCTGCCACTGAACCGCGGGCAGCTCGACCGGGGCCTCCAATACACATCCGGCCGCGAATGTCTGCCGTTGCCGATCTGTATCGGGCAACTGCTTCAGGTCAGCGAGCAGCGTCGTCCCGAGGAGGTTGCGGGCTTCTATATGCTGCGGGGCGGAGCCCCCTGCGTGAGTGATTCCTACATGGGCTATTTGGAACGGTTCATCACCGAGCAGCGATTGGCCGACGTCTTCCTCTTCGATCCCCGTGAGGAGAATCAGTATCTCGGTTTCGACAAGGAACGCCTGACACGGGCCTTCTCTCCGGCCATCGTCATCGGAGACATCCTGGTGGAAATCGACCATGTCCTGCGTGTCGTGGGTAGTCCAGGAAGCATCGAGCACTTGAAGGAGGAGTGGCAACACTTCGTGGAGGATGCGCGGTCGGTGGAGGAATTTCATGCCACGTTGCCTGCCTTCATCGATCGCGTGGCGGCAATCCCGCGACTCAAAGATCCGTTGACCTGCCCGCGGGTCGTGGTGGCCGGCGATTTCTTCACCCGGTTCAGTTCGTTTTTCATGGACGGGGTACGCGACCGCTATGCCGAGCGAGGCATCATCCTCAAGCCGGTCGATCTGAGTGATCTGTTCCTCTACTTCACCTATGACGAGATGGCCTCCACTGCGAAGCAGTGGGGAGTGGAACCGGGCGGCTTCGCCATGGCCAAAGCCTGCACCAGAATCTTTGAGCCGGAAGGCCGACGGTACCTGCAGCAATGGGCCGGGCATCAGATGTTGCGGGGTGTGGAGGAACATTACCGCGGGCTGTTTCAGAAAACCGGCCTCCTGGTAGCAGGGCCGAACGCCGCCGCCACTGTCTTTCACAAGGGCGCCGAGCATGTGTCCCGCACGATCTGGGGCGAACTCCTGCCCACCATCGGCAAGGGACTCGATGCCGCCCGCGAAGGGTATGACGGACTGATCCTCATCGGGCCGTTCAACTGCCTCCCCTTCCGGATTTCAGAGGCCATTCTAAAACCGCTCAGTAACCAGCAGGGTATGCCCATTCTGACCTACGAGAGCGACGGCTATGCCGTTTCTCCGTCGGTGCTCAGGCAGGTCGAGGTGCACATTCAGCAGGTACTCGATCATGCGGCAACATCACATGCGATTCTGACCTAACCGGAATATGCCTATCGGGAGGTGACGCGTGCAGACGCATAGAAGAGACACCAAACGCCTCTCCGGCATCGTCAACGCGGTCTTCATCAGCCTGATCATCGGCTGGGCACCGGCCGGCAGCGGACAGGCGGCGCCGGAGCACGCCCCTCCGACCGCCGTCGTTCGCGCGACACTCGACGCGGTCTTTCACATTCTGGACGACCAACAATTGAAGGGCCCCGGCCACCTGACACAGCGTCGGCATCTCCTGGAGAACATCATCGCCGAGCGGTTCGACTACGAAGAAATGTCGAAACGGACGCTCGCCGCCCATTGGAAACCGCTCAGTCAAACCGAACGACAGGAATTCGTACAGCTGTTCAAGACGTTTCTCTCGGACCAATATGCGGCGAGGATCGAGGGCTACGCAGGCGAACGGGTGGTCTATCTCTCTGAGCGCACCGTCGACGGCTATGCCGAAGTCCGAACCAGACTGGTATCCGACAAGCTCGACTTTCCGATGGATTATCGGCTGACGAATAAGAGCGGTACCTGGTATGCCTATGACGTGATTGTCGATGGAGTGAGCCTGGTCATGAACTATCGCAGTCAATTCGGCAGGATCATCGGAGAGTCGTCGTTCCAAGAACTTTTGCGCCGACTAAAAGCGCGGAGAGTGAGCGAAGAGAAAGCGAAGACGTAAGACCGTGAGATCCAATTCGAGGATTCGCGCGAGCGAGACGGCAAACCATCCCGAGACCTCCGGGTAGGTCAATGCGACCTACTCATTCTTGCAGGGGACTCCCTTCACACAACCCCCTCGAACCGTAACCAGTGGAGTGTGGGATATGACGTATACATCCTCGCGTGTGGCAACTCAGGCCGACGGCGGACCAACCTCCTGCCTGCTAAGCCGGTTCAGATGCCGAGAGACATCGTGATACTGCGCCGGAGTCACGAGGTAACAATAGTCGAACAGCCGATCCGCGGCCTCGTCGGAAATCCCCACTTCGCGTGCCTGGAGCATCTCCATGAACCGATTCATGGCCCGATACACCGCCTCACTCTCGCCGTTGATGAGGTGCGCGCGTACCCTCGTGAGTTGTCCGAGATAGGGGGCGAACAGGTGACCGCTCGCTCCTTCCTTCGCCTGTTCCACGAGGACCGCCTGGACCATCGCATCAAGCCAGTCCTTCTCGATCGCAGCGACCGTACTCCATCCCCCGGCCAATAACAGGAGCACGCAGGTCAGCACGAGGCCGCGTGCCATCGTTCGCGTGATGTCATATGAGATCCGCATCTTTCCCCTCCTTCCTTGTGAGGGTTCGTCGTCGCGCCTGTCTCCTCTGGGTCATGACAATTTGTAGCCGAACTGCCGAAGCAGGGCCTTGCGGTCGGCGCTCTCGGCTTCACCTGCCACGCCCTTCGGACTCGGCTCCACATCCCGCCCCTGCTTCCTCCCCATTCGACCTCCGACTACGCCTTCACGATCAAGACCGGACAGGGTGCCAACTGCGCCACCGCCTGGGACACGCTCCCGAGCGCGGCCGCCTTGATCCCGGTCAGGCCGCGAGATCCGACCACCAGCAGGTCCGCGGCATCACGCCGGGCAGCTCGAACGATGGCCTCGGCCGGATGGCCGGCAATCACCCTGGGGCGCACCGTGATCGATGCGTCTCGCAACAGGCGTTCGCATCCGGCGATGGCCTTGCGCGCCCCGGCACGCCGTTGACGCAGGAACGCCGCCTCCATCTTACGGCTCTCATCGGGCTGAAACCGTTCGAGGACCGTTTTCTCCGCGCCCAGCGGACGCACGACGCTCACGATCGTCACCTCGCGTATCCCGGGAAGACCCGCCACGACACAGGCCGCACGCTGCGCATCCTCCGATCCATCCGTGGCCAGCATGATTCGCAACCCGCCGCCGGCCTGCGCCTTGCCGGGCACCAGCATCAAACTGCAGGGAGCATAGGAGAGGAGCCGCTGAGCGACCCCACCGATCGTGAAACCCGGGGACCGGTAGAGCCCCTGCATGCCTGAGACGACCAAGTCCGGTCGGCGCTCCTGAATGACTTGCAGAATCTCGCTGCTCGGGACGCCTTCCCGCACAATCACTTCCACGTCGGCAAAGGACTCCTCCAGGAGTCGGCGCACGCGATCAAGCAGGGCCTCAACCATCGCACTCTGCTGCTGCAGCAGCAGCTGTTGCCCGCTGACGCCGATGCTCTCAGGCACCTCCAACGGAGCCAGCACATGCACCACGGTCACCCCCGTCTGCTTCGAATGGGGAAAAGCTCGCATCCATCCGATGATCCGCTCGGAACACTCCGATTCATCGAGTGCAACCAACCATCGCATCGTTGCCCCTCAGCCCTCTGATCGCCGGCGCAAGAGCGCGCCGCCTGTGTTACGAAGCAGCATAGGATATGCCACGCACAAACCACTGCGATGGTTGAATCTCTATTTCGCCGCTGCCCTAAATTGCCACAGACGCCCGGCAGACCACTGGGGCACGAGCCCCCATTGACCTCGCCCAAAACAGCATTATCCAATAAGTGAGCGGAGGCTTCGGTGAGAGGAACAGAGACGGGAACCGAGGTCGAGCGCAGAGGTGGTGAGCAGGCCCGCAGGTGCCAAGCGGGAAGCCTGAAACCTCTCCAAGATCTCCACTGTTGCTGACAAGCTCTCTGACCCTGCCTCCGCCCTGCTTTTTACCCTTCTCAGGTTCTCAATTCCGTACCAAAATGATGAGGCGTGACGCTCTTGAGATCCGTCGTGGATCTTCGTCAAACGGCTGCACAGCGCTGAGTAGAGGGCGACCAAGGAACTGGAAGTATTCAGCAGGCGAGATAAAAAAACAGGGCCCGCCCTTGTGTGGAACACCGGGGATGCCGACTGGCCAGGAAGAGTTCGACGATCCTTCAGTCGCATTACTTGCTGATCATCCCGCGCATCGATCTTCACAAGGACCGCATCGACGGCCGTGCCTACTGGCACCGAGAAACAATGCGCGCACCATGAACCCTCTCCCGCAACCGAGGCACACGCGGTGCCCTTTGCACGTTGGCTGCACAAGGGCGAGTCAAACTCAAACGAGGCTGCCGACCTCAAGAAGCTTTGCGCCTCCTTTCCTTCACTTGTTAGGTAAGCACGGAAAAGCAGGAATCAACTGTAGCACTTCAGACTCGACCTGGCAGTCAGTGCCAGCTATCGACCCAAAGCCAAAGCACACGACTGACCGCTATCAGAGGGGGCTTACGTCGATCCATATAAGAACCCGTGATAAATGATCGATGGGCCGTCACTCATTGCACTGCCGTCGATGATGGGATATTGTCCGCAATCATTGAAGGCGTATTACGCGGATAGAACATGGCAGATCCGTTTCTTATACGGATCGGCCTAAACATAGTTAGGCAGTCATACGAGGTTCAAGACTAAATGGCACTCAGCTTCTCCGTGATCAAAACGACGATGACTCCGCTGTGGGACTTCGGGTGGTTCGACCTCACGCAGTTCAAGGTCGATGGCCCCGCTGCCGAGCGGCGGGATTGCTATCACGTGCTTGCTGAGTTCCTGCGCGACCCGATCTCGCAACGATCGTTCTGCGATCCCGGTCAATGGGGAGAGTCCATCCAGCGCCATGGCCCGTTCCTGTGCGACCGACTTGTCGTAGAGTGGTTCCGTCCGATTACCTGCGATCAGCTCAAGGAGCAAATCCGGGCCGCGCTCGACGACCCTGAGTTTACTGTTCCGCCCAATATCGAGCAGCGAGAACCAGTCGAAGGGTGGGCTGCAGCTGCCAGGGTGCGTGGCGACGATGTATTTGTGCTCGATGCTCCCGATCAGGCTGAAGCCAAAGTCGATTGGGACTTCGTGTGGTGCGTGTATCGTGAGTTCGCATCAGTCAGCCCCGACCGAGAGGAGCTCGCGATCGGAGTCATAGGGTATGACTGAAGAAGGCTGGCTAACAACCGCTGCAGCGTTGGGTCCGCTACGCGGCCCGCCGCTTAACCGAAGCGTTAACGCGACAGGGCTGAGAACCGCTTTACGGCGGTGCGATCTCGGTGCCGAACTTCAGCACTTGGCCGACACTTGCCTGATGCCATGGCAGGCGAATCACAACCTAAACCGGTTGATAACAGAATTGAAAAGCAGACATTTGCACCACCATCGATGATGGGATATTGTTCACGATCAATGACGGTGTGTTACGCGAATAGAGAATGGTAGATCCGGCTCTTATATGGATCCGCCCAAACATTGTTAGGCGGAGGAAAAAAACACCATGCCTGATCTGAAGACTGTGCAGTTCGAAGCGAATGGCAATCAGTATGAACTTGCTCTGTCATGGGACGACGAGGCGCTCATGGATGGCAAGATAAATCTTGAGCTTTTGGCGACGCAATGGCCGACTGGTGCGCCGACCATGCGTCGTGAGATGCGGGCCTCAGTGTCAGTTCAGCGAGACGACAAGGAACGGGCGATTCTCGTCGTCAAGATTGGTGAGTATGCACTGCCACCTGTGCTACTCGCCGACCTTTACGGTGACACGTGGATTGAGCACGCAATTGAGAAAGTCCCTGCCTGGGCCATTCCGGTTGACCCGATTACCGTATGTCTCGTCCGCTCTGGTGTCAGTACGACCGTTGCTCAAGTTATCGAGTGCAAGAATGAGAGCAACGACGCGTCGTGGTTTCGCGCGCGCGCCAGGGCGATCGGTCAATGCCTGAGATCCAACGTCGCGCGCATGGGAATGAAGATGGCGTTTCGTTGCGGGAGGTGCATTGCCAGAGCGGGCTTCTGAAGTATCGCCTGCCTAACATCCAAATGGAACCGACGCGCTTATCGTCTCTTGCCATCATGTGGCCGCTGCGGCTCATTTGGGTCGTTAATGCTACAGGGCTGAGGACCGCTTTATGTCGGTGCGATCTCGGCGCCGAACTTCCGCTCCTGGCCGGGAGCGACCTTTCGAGGCCCTAGCTCATCGGACGTTTTCCGTTCTATTGAATACCGATTATTACCACTCACCCCTGCGCCTAGTCCTGCATGGCCATCGCGATTCCCGCCTCCACTGCACTCATCACTCCCTCGCTGCCGGCGGCGCGACGATCAGCCCCTCTCTCAGCAAGACGCGCATCGCTTCGTGGGCGGCACGTATCTTTGATTCCGCCAGAATGTGGACCTGGTCGCGTGTCCTGGCCACCCTCGCCAGTCCCTGCTCCTGAGCCTTGGTCGCCGTCGCCACCGCCAGACGCATCGGCACCTGCCATTCGTCCATCGTCGGCAGAATGCTCTCCTCATGGATCCCGCGCTCCCTGGCGCACAGAGCCAGTTCATGGGCCGCTGCGATCGCCATCTCATCGGTGATCGCCCGCGCCCGCACGTCGAGCACGCCCCGAAAAATGCCGGGGAACACGAGAGAGTTATTCACCTGGTTGGCGAAGTCGCTGCGGCCTGTGGCCACGATCCGCGCGCCTGCGTCTTTCGCGTCCCAAGGCCAGATCTCCGGAACGGGATTGGCGCAGGCGAACACGATGGCATCGCGCGCCATGCTCTTTACCCATTCAGGTTTGATGATCCCGCCGGCCGAGAAGGCCACACAGACATCCGCTCCCTGCAAGGCCTCGGCAATGCCGCCTCGCAAACCGGCTGGATTGGTGTGCAAACACACGTTCCACTGTTCGCTGAAGGCAGGGTCCTGCTCATATTCTCGCCGGTGCGTTCCAAGGATGCCTCCCGCGTCGCAGGCCACAATACGCGAAGGATCGGCCCCGCAGACCGTGAGAAATCGATAGGTCGGCACGTTCGCCGCGCCCATGCCGATCATCGCGATCCGAACCTGTCCCATCTGTTTCCCGACCACGTGGAGCGCATTGATCAGACCTGCCAGGAGCACCGTTCCGGTTCCTTGCTGATCGTCGTGCCAGACTGGGATCGGGCAGTCGTCCTGCAGTTCGCGGAGAATCCTGAAACACTTCGGCATCGCGATATCCTCGAGGTTGATCGCGCCGAAGGACGGGGTCAGCAGCCGAACCGTTCGAATCAATTCGTCCGGATCTTTTGTGTTGAGGCAAATCGGAACCGCGTCCACCCCGCCCATATATTTAAAGAGCAGCGCCTTCCCTTCCATCACGGGAAGCCCCGCTTCAGGCCCGATGTCGCCCAGCCCCAGCACTCTGGTGCCGTCCGACACGATGGCGATCGTGTTCCCCTTGTTCGTATAGTCGTACACGAGTTCGCGATCGGCCTGGATCGCTTTGCAGGGAGCCGCCACGCCGGGCGTGTACCACACCGAAAAATCCTCCAGACTCCGGATCGCGCACTTCGGCAACGTCTGCATCTTTCCCTTGTAATACGCATGCAGCCGCAAGGCCTCTTCCGCCGGCTTCGAGGCCTTTGCCAACAACTCGGCTTTGTCCGTCATCGTTGTCCTCCATCCGACATCGAACGCATCACAGGATCGGCACCAATCAACCCGTCTCCCCTGCCGGCCTCAGGTTTCCATGGTCGGCTTCAGCAACTTCCTCAACTCCGCGTACGGCCTTGTGTTCAGTACATCCGTTTTCTCAAGCCATCCCCGTCTGGCCTGGCCGACCCCGAAGCGCGCATTCTCCAGATCCAGCATGCTGTGCGCATCCGTATTCACCGCCAGCAACACGCCTTCCTCCCTCGCCATCCGGCAATGGATGTCCGTCAGATCCAGTCGTTCGGGATGGGCGTTAATTTCGAGGAAACAGCGGCGCTCGCGCGCCTTCCGGATGATGCGAAGCATGTCCACCTCATAGGGCTCACGCCGGCCGATCAGGCGCCCGCCGGGATGGGCCAGGATGGAGAAGTGCGGATGGTCCATCGCCTTCATGATGCGCTCGGTCTGCCGGCGGTTCGAGAGGTTGAAGCGGCTGTGCACCGCGCCGACCACCAGATCCAACCGGCCGAGCACCTCATCCGGCAAATCCAGGCTCCCGTCTTCCAGGATATCGACTTCGATCCCCTTCAGAATCGTGATCCCTGACAGGGTGGCATTCAGCTGGTCAATGTCTTCCATTTGTTGCAGCAGCCTGGCGGAGTCGAGCCCCTTGGCCATCGTCAACCGGCGGGAATGGTCCGTGATGGCGAAATAGCGCAATCCGCGCAGCCGGGCGGCCTCCGCCATTTCCGGCAGACTATTCCGGCCGTCGGTCGCCTTCGTATGGGCATGGAGATCGCCCTTCAGATCCTGCAGGTCCACGAGGTGCGGCAGTCGCCCGGCCTTCGCCGCGTCGATCTCTCCCCGTCCCTCTCTCAATTCCGGTGGAATCCAGGGCAGGCCGAGGGAGGCGTAGACCGATTCCTCCGTCTCTCCGGCGACAGGCTTGTCTCCACGAAACACGCCATATTCGTTCAGCTTTAAGCCGCGCTGTTGAGCCAGTTGCCGGAGCACGACGTTATGCGATTTACTGCCGGTGAAATAGAGCAGCGCCGCTCCGTAGCTTTCTTGTGGCACGACTCTGAGATCCACTTGCAAACCGCTCTGAAGGCGAACACTGGACTTCGTCGCGCCATGCGCCAACACGTCGCGGACTTCCTGATAGGCCACAAACCGATCCATGACGGTGCGCCCCGCAGGAGCCGTCACCAGAATGTCCAGATCGCCGATGGTTTCCAGTCCACGACGATAACTCCCTGCCGCGATGACCCGGCTGACTCCTGACGATTGTTCCAGGTACGCCACCAGAGCCTCGGCAGAGGGAATCGCCACGGCCCGCTGCACCCGTGGGGCTTCTGCAAGACGCGTGGCCAGTGCGTCGAGAATGTGTTGCTCGGTTTTCTCCCCGAACCCCGACAGGGTCCGGACCCGGCCTTCCTTCGCCGCTGTCTGCAATTCGGACAGGCTACGGATTTTCAACTCGTGCGCGAGCCGCTTCACCCGCTTGGGCCCGAGCCCGGGAATGCGGAGCAACTCCGCGAGCGTCGCCGGCACCCGCTTGCGCTGAGCCTCTAGGGCGGCCGCGGTTCCTGTTGAGAGAATTTCTTTGATCTTTCCCGCCAGATCGTCGCCGATGCCGGGAAGGCTGGTCAGATCTTCGCCCTTCGCCACCATCTCCTCCACCTCGGCAGGAAGATCGCGAAGCGTTCTGGCGGCGAACCGATAGGCCCGGACCCGGAAGGGATTGGCGCCTTCGATCTCCAGCAAGTCAGCCATTTCCTCGAAAACCGCCGCGACGTCGGCGTTGTGCACCATTAGAATCTCCCCGCAACCCCTGCAAGATTTCCCGCCCCCATGGAGCCTGACCATCTGTATTAAGCAATGAGCGGGCCCGAGCACAGCCGCGAGGATCCTGGACGCCACAAATGATCATGCCCCAATGATCTCGATCCTCAGATCAGGCACCGTTGCGTTCCACCCCAGTCGCCGGAGCAGGCTGGCGCAGAACGCCTCCATGCGGGGATGCCTTCTAAGCACCCTACGAGCGGAACAGGATGCTGAACACGGTCGGCTGAACGGTGTCCTCCCAAGCTCTTGAAATCCCTCAAGCGTCGTTCGTGAAACACATCTCGCAGGTTTCAACCGGGAGACGAGCGACGTGATACGAACGACGAATGCGCGGCACCAGGCTTGCTGATCACAGGAAAGGGTATTGTGAAACGCTGGATCCACGGAGGCAAGAGACGATGGCTGGATGGATCGATCGCTGGCGGGCTGCGACGGTGGCAATCGGGGCGATTCAAGAAGCCGACGTACGGTCTCGCACCGGCCGGGTTTCAACCAAGAAATTCTTCGCCGTGGTCGGCACCGGTGTGCTCTTCTCGTTGCACGGACCCCGCAGGCAGGACTGCTGGTTGGTCACCGCCAGGCATGTGTTTCTCGACCCGACCGAAAACTGGAAACCCTCCACGCTGGGCATCGTCTTTCCGCACATTCATCGCCGTGGCCTGAAACAGGGTGTGGAGATTCCGATTCAACTCACCAAGGCCGGACGGCGCTGCTGGTATCCCCATCCGGACAAGGCCGTGGATCTCGCCTGCCTTCCGCTGCCCTTGACCATGCGACAACCGAAACCGAGCGGCCCCTCCTCCATCGCCTGGATGGACATTGCCACGACAGCGGACCTCTATGAGGGCGTCCCCATCATGGTGCTCGGCTATCCGGCGGCGTTCGATATTCCCGATTCACCGCGCGCAATTGTCCGCCAGGGCATCGTCTCCTGGGTCTCGCCCGCCCGCCCTGGCTCAGAGGTCTTTCTTATCGATAGCCACGTGTTTCCCGGCAACAGCGGGGGACCGGTCTTCCGGCTTCCCACCGCCATGGATCGGGAGGGGCATCTCACTGCGGGAGGGGCGGTCACCCTGCTCGGCATCGTGACCCAGGCCAGGATTCAGAGCTTGCCCCTGCTGGCCGGGGGCAGACAGGTCGACTTGTACGTCGAAGGCAAGAAAAACTCCGAACCCCTGCTCACGCCCAGTTTTCTCGGTCTCGGGCTGGTTGAGCCGGCCTATCGCATCAAGCAACTCCTGGTCTCCGCGACTCGCCGCCATCGACGACGAAAGCGGCCGGCCTCATAACGGTGCGGATCGACTAGTTCATCCCGGCTTTTTCGCCCTTGGCCAACAGCTGGCGAGCCCCTTCGGGTGTGCGCATCTTCCGGCGATGTTCGAGGATGAGCGGATCGATGTGTTCCCCGCACATTACGCAACGCAAACCGACCTGGTTCACCTCGCGAATCTCCTCCCGAACCATCAAGCCTCCGCAGCGATGGCATCGATCCTGAGCAATATGTGTCGGGTGCGTCACCATATATCTCTCCTTCTCGTTTGTTCGTTGAAGCGGCCTTCCATCTCCTGTTGCCTATTGGAGTGTGGCGCCGCGAAAAGGATTCATGATTGTTTCGCCCTGTCGATGACACCTTGCATCACGTCCGTCAACGTCGGGCGGCCCCGGTCCTCCACGTCATAACTCACCCGCACCGTCGGCTTCGTAATCCGAATGAGTCGCCGTAAATCCATCGGTGTGGCGATGACCACGAGGTCGCACTCCACCCGTTCGATCGTTTCCTCCAGTTCGCGGACCTGCTCAGGCCCGTACCCCATCGCGGGAAGGAGCGGCCCCAGATGCGGATACTGCCGGAAGGTGCGATTGAGACTCCCCGCTGCGTAGGGCCTCGGATCCACCAGGCAACCGGCTTCATACCGCCGGGCCACTAGACCACCGGCGCCGAAGGCCATACCGCCATGCGTCAATGTAGGGCCGTCTTCGACAACGAGCACGCGTCTGCCGGTAATCCTGTCCGGATGATCGACTTTGGGCGGCATGGCGGTCTCCACGAGCGCCGCCCGGGGATTCACGGTTTCAATGGATCGACGCGCCGCATCCACCTGTTCGGGCGTCGCGGTATCCAGCTTGGTCAGCACCACCACATCCGCCCGGATGAGATTCACCTCCCCCGGGAAATACGGCGGCTCCCCGGCCCGATGCGGATCGACAAGTACGAGTTCGAGGTCCGGCACAAAAAACGACCAGTCGTTGTTGCCCCCGTCCCATACAATGACATCGGCCTGATCTTCGACCTCCCGGAGAATCCGTTCGTAATCCACTCCCGCATAGACCGTCCCGCCCTGCGCGAGATGGGGTTCGTACTCCTCCCGCTCTTCAATGGTGCAGGCCGCCGCGTCCAAGTCCTCCAGAGCAGCAAACCGCTGTACCGCCTGTTGCTCAAGATTGCCGTAGGGCATCGGATGCCGCACCGTGGCAACCCGCAGCCCTTCCCCTTTCAGAATCGAGACGACCCGGCGGGCCACAGGACTCTTGCCCGCTCCCGTGCGCGTCGCGCAGATCGACACCACCGGCTTCTTGGCCGGAAGCATCGTGGACTGCGGGCCCGCCAGCCAGAAGTCCGCTCCTGCCGCCATCACGCGGGAGGCATGCTGCATGAGCGCTTCATGGGAGACATCACTGTACGAAAAGACGACCCGCTCAACGTGCTGGGTCCTGATCAAGCAATCGAGCTCCTGTTCCGCATGGATCGGGATACCGGAAGGATACAAGGCGCCGGCCAACGCCGGGGGATAGAGCCGGTCGTCGATGTTGGGAATCTGCGCGGCGGTGAACCCTACGACCCGATAGTCAGGATTGCCGCGAAACAGCACGTTGAAGTTATGGAAATCCCGCCCGGCGGCTCCCATGATCAACACCCTGATCTCGTCTTGCTTGGCGCGATTATCCACGACCCTCCTCTTACCACTGGTGAATAATGCTACAGGTGGGCCATCGACTGTCCCCGCCTGCGGCTCACTAACCACCGTGATTTCCCTCGCTTTCCGATCCGGCCTTCACGGGCGTCGATGGTCTATGCCTTGCAGAACGCATGCTCGGAGTCTGTCCGAGGAGTGTGAACCGCACAATGCCGTGGAACCCCATCATCAAATCGAGGCGAGACTGGGAGACGATCCCGAATCTCCACGATTACGAGTCGGTGCGAAAAGACTTTTCATGGGAGCAGGCGCGCGCCGAACTGGATGGCCTGCCCGATGGGCAGGGACTCAACATCGCCCATGAAGCGGTGGTGCGGCATGCAACCGGCCCGCCCGGACAACAGACCGCCATCCGGTGGCTGGGGAAAAGCGGGCAGGTCGAGGACTATTCCTATTCGCGCCTCGACGACCTGACCAATCGTTTTGCCAATACACTGCAGGGGCTCGGCGTCGTGAAAGGCGACCGGGTGTTCGTCCTCGCCGGTCGTATTCCAGAACTCTACATCACGGCACTCGGCACGCTGAAACATCGCGCCCTCTTCTGCCCGCTCTTCTCAGCCTTCGGGCCGGAGCCCATTCGCGCCCGGCTTACGATCGGCCAGGCCAAGGTGCTGGTCACCACCGAATCGCTCTATCAGCGCAAGGTGGCCGGCATCCGGGAGACGCTGCCCCATCTTGAGCATGTCCTGCTCATCGGCCAGGAACAACGTCCAACCGCCATTCCCGGGACGCAGAACTTCCATCAGTTACTCGAACAGCACTCAGGTATCTATCGAATCGGCCCTACCGATCCGGAAGACGCGGCCCTCCTGCATTTCACCAGCGGTACCACCGGAACACCCAAGGGGGCCCTCCACGTGCATGGCGCCGTGGCGGCCCACCACATCACAGGCAAACTTGCGCTCGATTTCCATCCGGCGGACATCTTCTGGTGCACCGCCGACCCTGGCTGGGTCACCGGCACGTCCTACGGCATCATCGCGCCGCTGACGAATGGGCTGACCAGCATTGTGGACGAAGCGGATTTCGATGCCGAACGTTGGTATGGGATCCTACAGGACCACCGGATCTCCGTCTGGTATACGGCGCCGACGGCCATTCGTATGATGATGAAAATCGGTGTGGATCTCGTGCGGAAGTACGACCTGCGCCAATTGCGCTTTCTCGCCAGCGTGGGGGAACCCCTCAATCCTGAAGCCGTCGTCTGGGGAGAAAAGGCCTTCGGCCGCCCGTTCCACGACAACTGGTGGCAGACCGAAACCGGCGGCATCATGATCGCCAACTATGCGGCGATGGATGTCCGGCCCGGTTCGATGGGACGACCGCTGCCGGGAATCGAAGCCCGTATCGTGAAAACGGCTGAGTCCGGAGGCGTGGAGGTGCTGAACGAACCGGATGTGCAGGGAGAATTGGCGCTACGCCCCGGCTGGCCCTCGATGTTTCGCGGCTATTGGAACGAGCCGGAGCGGTACAAGAAGTGTTTCGCAAGCGGCTGGTACCTGACCGGCGATGTGGCCAAGAAAGATGCCGACGGGTATTTCTGGTTTGTTGGTCGGGCGGATGACGTCATCAAAACCTCAGGCCATCTCATCGGTCCGTTCGAAGTCGAAAGCGTGTTGATCGAACACAAGGCGGTGGCGGAAGCCGCGGTGATCGGCAAGCCGGACCCCGTCGCCATGGAGATCGTGAAGGCGTTTGTGTCGTTGAAAGATGGCTATGAGGCGAGTGACGCATTGCGGCGTGAGCTACTCGGTTTCGCGCGGACGCGCCTGGGCGCAGCCGTGGCGCCGAAAGAGATCGCCTTTCTCCCGACCCTGCCGAAAACGCGAAGCGGAAAAATCATGCGACGCCTGCTGAAGGCGCGCGAACTCGGGTTGCCGGAAGGCGATACCTCGACGTTGGAAGCATGAGCGAGGAGCAGTCAGCATCGGAAAGAGAAATTCGTCTCAAGCTGAACGCTGATTGCCGACAGCGCGCTGGGGGAAAAGAGAGACGACATGACACCCTCCTTGACACGCGAACGAGGCCTAGAGCTGTTGCGACACATGATACGGATCCGACGCTTTGAGGAACGGACCGCGGAACTGTATCAGCTCGGAAAGATCCACGGCTTTCTCCATCTGTACATCGGTGAAGAGGCCGTGGCTGCCGGCTCCATCCCGTCGTTCACCAACGAGGACGCGATCGTCGCCACCTATCGGGAACATGGCCATGCGCTGGTCCGCGGCACATCGATGAGGCAGCTGATGGCAGAGCTGTATGGGAAAGCCGCCGGTTGCGCGCGCGGACGCGGAGGCTCGATGCATTTCTTCGATGCCTCCCGGCGGTTTTACGGAGGCCTGGCCATCGTGGCCGGTGGATTACCCGTGGCCGTCGGCCTGGCCCTCGCCGACAAGATGCAAGGTCGCAAGCGTGTCACTGGCTGCTACTTCGGCGACGGCGCGGTGGCGGAGGGCGAGTTTCACGAATCCCTCAACCTGGCCGCCTTGTGGAAACTCCCGGTGTTGTTTCTCTGTGAAAATAACCTCTATGCGATGGGTACTGCCCTGGCCCGCCATCAATCGCAACCCGATATTGCCGCCAAGGCGAAGGCCTATGCGATGGGCGCCGACACAGTCGACGGTATGGACGTGCTGGCGGTTGAGGCCGCGACCGGTCGCGCAGTGGAGCTGATCAGAAGCGGCAACGGTCCCTACTTCCTTGAATACCGGACCTATCGCTTTCGCGCCCATTCCATGTACGACGCCGAGCTGTATCGGACCAAGGACGAGGTCAGCGAATGGAAGCGTCGGGACCCGATTGCGACGTTCGAACAGGCCCTTCGTCAGGCCCGATTGCTGCGCGACGAAGATCTCCAACAGTTAGAGGTTGCGATCGCGACTGAGATCGAGGAAGCCGTGGCCTTCGCCGAAGCGGCCCCCTGGGAGCCGATTGAGGATCTCAACAAGGATGTGTGCACGGATGTGAGACGTACGACGTGAAACGTCAGGCGAATCTACGTAGCTGGTTCGCGTCTCACCTTTCGCGGTGGCACCTATGACCAAAATCACCTACAGAGAAGCCGTTCGGGCGGGATTGCGGGAAGCGCTCCAGCGCGACCCTCGTGTGTTCCTCATGGGGGAGGATGTCGGAAAGTACGGGGGCACCTATGCCTGCAGCAAAGGATTGCTCGACGAGTTCGGCCCGGAACGCATTCGTGATACGCCGCTATCGGAAAGCACCTTCGTGGGCGCCGGCATCGGCGCGGCCCTGGGCGGCATGCGTCCGATTGTGGAAGTGATGACGGTGAATTTCAGCCTGCTGGCACTCGATCAAATTCTTAACAACGCGGCAACGCTCCGGCACATGTCCGGCGGTCAGTTCAACGTGCCGCTGGTCGTTCGAATGGCTACCGGCGCCGGCCGCCAGGTGGCGGCGCAACATTCGCACAGCCTGGAAGGCTGGTATGCGCACATTCCCGGCATCACGGTCCTGACGCCCGCCACTGTGACGGATGCGCGGGGGATGTTGCTCACCGCGCTCCAGGAGCCGGACCCGGTGTTTATTTTCGAACATGCGTATCTCTATTCCATGGAAGGCGAATTGGAGGAAAGCCATCCGGTAGTCGATATTTCCCGCGCTGCGGTGCGCCGACCCGGAAAAGACGTGAGCCTCATCACATTCGGGGGTAGCCTCTGGAAGGCGTTGGCCGCTGCCACACAATTGGCTCAAGAGGGCATCGAAGCGGAGGTCGTGGACCTGCGTGTCCTGCGTCCTCTCGATATCGGCACCATCCTCACCTCCGTTCGAAAAACTCACCGGGCGGTGGTTATCGACGAGGCCTGGCGCACGGGAAGCTTCGCCGCCGAAGTCTCCGCGCAGATCATGGAGGGTGCGTTTTACGATTTGGATGCCCCGGTTGCACGGGTCTGCAGCGAAGAAGTCCCAATTCCCTATCCGAAACATCTGGAAGAGGCGGCGCTGCCGCAGCCGGACAAGATCGTGAAGGCGGTTCGCAGGTTGCTGGGATAACCGATGCCTTGGCTGTTTCTCTGTCACTCATGGCCCGTTCCATTTTACGTTTCACGTTTCACCTTTCGCGCTTCACGGAGTCTCCATCATGGCTGAATTCCTGATGCCGACACTCGGCGCCGACATGACCGACGGCACCTTGGTGCAGTGGAAAAAGAAAGAAGGCGACCGCATCACCAAGGGCGAGATCATCGCGGAGGTCGATACGGAAAAGGCCGCCATCGACGTCGAATCCCATTTCACAGGCATCATCGAGCGACTCATCACCAGACCGGGCGACAAGATCCCGGTCGGCACGGTCATGGCGATCATTCGCGAAGAGGGACGACCGACGGCAAGTGTCGCTTCTCCCCGGACGGTCGCCGTTCCACCGGCCCCCCCTCCGCCCGCCCCTCGAACGGAGAGCGGAGCCGTTGCGCCGTCTCAGGCGGGGCGATTGCGGATTTCACCAGCGGCGAAAAAACTGGCCACCGAGCGAGGCATCGACGCAAACACGTTGCAGGGAACCGGCCCGGAAGGAGCCATCACCCTCGACGATATTGAGCGAGCCACCACGGCGACGGCGGACATCGCCAAACCGGTCGGTGCCGCCGACCGCCAGGCACGCATGCGGCAAACCATCGCCGCAGCCATGGCCCGATCCAAACGCGAGATCCCCCACTATTACCTCAGCACCACCATCGACATGGGCCGGGCAATCACCTGGCTGAAGGACTCGAACGAGCAGCGTCCGGTCACAGAGCGTCTTCTCTACGGTGTCTTGCTGATCAAAGCGGTCGCCTTCGCACTGCGTCGGGTTCCCGAACTCAACGCGCTGTGGAAGGACGGCGAGGCCAGCCGAAGCGAACGGATTCATATCGGCACCGCCATTTCTCTCCGCCAGGGTGGACTGGTCGCGCCGGCGTTGCACGACGCCGACCGGCTGAGCCTCAGCGAATTGATGCAGAACTTTCAAGACCTGGTGAAGCGCGCCCGGGCCGGTTCGTTACGGAGCTCGGAACTGTCCGACCCGACCATTACCGTCACGAGTCTGGGGGAACAGGGAGTGGAAACTGTGTTCGGAGTCATTTATCCTCCCCAAGTCGCGCTGGTCGGATTCGGCAAAGTCGTCGAACGCCCCTGGGTTGCCGATGGCCTGGTTGTGCCGAGGCCGGTTCTCATGGCGTCGCTCTCCGCCGACCACCGCGTCACGGACGGCCACCGTGGAGGATTGTTCCTGGCTGAGATCGATCGCTTGTTACAGGAGCCCCAATCATTATGAGCACGCCA
Source organism: Nitrospira sp. (assembly GCA_024998565.1). NCBI lineage: Bacteria > Pseudomonadati > Nitrospirota > Nitrospiria > Nitrospirales > Nitrospiraceae > Nitrospira > Nitrospira sp. The sequence goes on along the minus strand of JACOEM010000006.1, from coordinate 171,154 downwards.
TCGTCGGAAGACGAAACGCGCAGCCAGGTCCTTCGTCTTCTCGGTGAGATCGCACCGGAAGCGGATACAACCTCCCTACGCCCGGATGTCAGCTTCCGCGACCAACTCGACCTCGACTCGATGGACTTCCTCAACTTCGTGGTGGCGCTTCACAAGGAGTTCCATATCGAGATTCCTGAAGCCGACTACCCCAAATACATGACCTTGAACGGCTGTCTTACCCAACTCTCCGCCGCGCGATCATGAGAGACGCAGCTACGTCGTCGACCGATGCCTGCATTTTGAAAGTGGTGGTCGGTTCGCACGCCCACGGCCTGGCCGGTCCCGAAAGCGACAAGGACTACCGCAGTGTCTTCGTCCTGCCCACCGCCGAACTGTTTCGTGTCGGGTTTAAGTATCAGGGCACGAGGATGATGAAGGAGGAAGCGGACGAAACGTCCTGGGAGATCGGGCACTTTCTCCAATTGGCCCTGCAGGGTCATCCCCTGGTGCTCGAAACACTGGTGGCGCCGGTGGTGACGATGGATGATTGGGGCGCGGAGCTACGCCAACTCTTTCCGCGTCTCTGGTCGGCGCAGGCGGCCTATGAGTCGTTCCTCAACTACTGCGACAACCAGCGCAAGAAAATGTTGGAGAAAAAGGATGGACGGCCCGCCAAATACGCGGCGGCCTATGTGCGGGTGCTCTTCAACCTCTGTGAATTGTTGGAACGGGGGACGTTCAGCATCAGAATTTCGGAAACCCCGGTGGGTGAAGCCGTGGCCAGGATCAAAGCCGGGCACTTTCGCCCCGGCGAGGTCATCGACATGGGAGAACACTGGACCGCAGAAGCGGCGCGGCGACTCCGCACCTGCTCCCAACAGGCCCGTCCGGAACTGGCCGATGCCTTCCTCCTCAAGGTTCGAAAGGCTTTTCTGACATAGGGAAGGTCTGTGTCCAGAGCGGCAGAATGAAAACAGCGCCTCCTCACCTGCTGCCCGCCCGTTCTTTCTCCGACGGGACAGGCCCCGAACATCCGGTTCTCCTCTCACGCCGAAAATAAAAGAGAGGGCGCCCCAAGACGCCCTCTCTCCCCCTGCGATTCACGAGCACCGTCCTTCGCAAACTGTGACACGACTGATCCTTCAACGTCTCACCCGCCACCCACTTCCCCCCTGGTCTCAACGATCAGAAACTCACCCCTCATTTGCGGGTGCAGATCACACCAGAACGCATACTGTTCGGTTTCACTAATGCCGGTCGACGGATCATGTTTGACCGGTTTGGTGAAAACCAGCGTCGCGATTTTTCCCGCATCCACGTGGAATGACTTTACCCCGTGGGCGACGACCTCCCTCGTATCCCCTTCTTTGCGAACCTGCACATCTTTTAAAATTCGCGAGCTGAATCCGTGCGTCATAGACCCTTCGTTGCGAAGAATGATTCTCGTCAGCGCGCCAGGTGTCGTATGCCCTTTCACATGATATCCATCGTCCTTGATAACAACCTCTATCTTGCCTTCATCAGCTTGAGCGAGTGTCGGGATGCCGGGAGCTATTCCCGCGAGCGACACCACACTCAATGCGAAGGGAACCAAAAACCCACGACATGCGTGACCCGACCGTTTCATAATACCCTCCTCTGGTTGGTAGTGACCCCGACTATCACCGCCGACCCTGGAGAACTCCTCTATGATCCGGCCACCATGAGTTGCCCTTGAGTCGGATGCAACACACACTTTTCTCATTCGCAGCGCCTATACCTCCCTCCTCGTGCAGCTGGATGCTACATCGCAACTTTTTCCTCCGCTCTCCCTTGAGGGCATCTGCTTAGTATTGCTCTGATTCTCTACCAACGTTGCCCGATCATACGACTCGTCCAGGAATGAAAAAGCGATCCCCTTTCTCATCTGGCCCTCTACCACAATGCCGCACCTCACCCTCTAGAACCTTGCGACAACCACCCGCGAAACAAGGGTCACTTTCCTGAGAGAAAGACTTTCACGCTGCGCTGAAGGTCAGTTCGGAAGCTCGGATGGGAAAACGGAGAGCGCAGAGCCCCTCTCGACTTCAATGCGCGTGACATGACTTCTGATGACCTATGGTAAATCGCCACGAGGAGAACACATGCTCTCCTTCCCACACCCGCTTAACACTCCTCAAAACCCTCTGCCCCGCAAGCGGATCCCCTGTCCGCTCCCTTCATCTTTCCGCTAAAAAACCCGCTCCCGTGTGGAGATCAGGCCTGCCCACTGAGCGGAATCCCTCCGGACATCCCGGCGAGTCACACAACCTGGATGTCCCGCGCTTCCCATTCATCGGGCTCCTTGTGCGAGCCGTGCCTCCTACTGGCACCGAGATGGAAGCGCGTCCCTTCGGACCGGACCCCGAAATTGCGACAGGAGCGACCCCCGAACCCACTGACGCGGCACGGAAGCGGGGGTTTCGACCTTATCCTGGATCCACCTCCCTTCATTTCCCTTCATTCATTGGGTAACCATGGCCGGATTGAAATCAATGAGGTAATTGGCACCATTGCGGCCCCCGACCGCTGTCCCGTAACGCCCCACCCCGCAGCATGGTCGACGATCGAAACCGCCTGCCCATGCTCCTAAGCAAGTGAACTTTCGCACCTCCCCCCTGAATACCCACCGCATATTCCGCTGGCATCGAGTCTGCAACAGTGCCAATGCAGAATGACGGTTCCGGAACACCATCTTGAACGTATGACAGGACAGGGTTCACGCTCCACCTACCCAGACCGTAAAGGAGACCTGACCATGAGTGGACTCACCCGTTGGGAACCATTTCGGAGACAGTTGAATCCATGGCGGGAACTTGAGGACATGGAACAGCGCTTGTCCGCCCTCTGGGGTCGGACACCGACCAAAGCGGAAGGCCAGAAGGAGTCGATTTCGGTCGCGGAATGGTCTCCCTTGGTCGACATCACCGAAGACGACAAGGAATATCTGATCAAGGCGGAACTGCCCGAGGTCAAGAAGGAAGACGTGAAACTCACGGTGCAGGACAATGTGCTCGCGATCTCCGGCGAGCGCAAATACGAGAAGGAAGAAAAAGACAAGAAATATCATCGCGTAGAACGCGCGTACGGCAGCTTCTTGCGCAGCTTCACCCTGCCGGAAGATGCCGACGGCAGCAAGGTCGCGGCGGAATACAAAGACGGCGTCCTCAAAGTGCATCTCCCGAAATCGGAGAAAGCCAAGCCGAAATCGATCGACGTGAAGGTGTCCTAAACGGAAGGAGCCTGCCATGTTCCGACATCCTCGATACCTGGACATCCCCTGGGAAATCCATTGGCATCCCGAGGGTGCAACACACCATCACCGGTGGCTGATCGTCCTGGTGATCGTCGTGGCACTGTTCCTGATCGGCGTAGGGGTCACGGGCGGACTGTGGTAGCCCCGTTCGGGCCACAGCATGCAGGGCAAACGGCAGTGGGAGTAGAGGGTCATGTTCAAGAACCGTGAAGAAGCCGGAGAACTCCTCGCACAGGAATTGATCCCCTTTCGCAGCGATCCCACCGCCATTCTCCTCGCGTTGCCGCGCGGAGGAGTGGCAGTGGCCTATCAATTGAGCCTGGCCCTGCATCTGCCGCTTGATGTGCTCATTACGCGAAAAATCGGCGCGCCCGGTAATCCTGAATATGCCCTGGGAGCCGTCAGCGAAACAGGCGCCGTCTATTGGAATCGAGAGGCGCTCGTCGGCTTGTCGCTCACAGAACGACAACTTTCAGCCGCCGTGCAGGCGCAGCAAAAGGAAGTCACCAGGCGTGTCGCCCTGTACCGGCAGGGACGCCCGTTCCCCGACCTGAAGGACCGGACCGTGATTCTCGTCGATGACGGTCTCGCTACAGGCGCGACGTTCTTTGCCTCCGTTGCGACCGCCCGCCAGGGAAACCCGCGTCGCGTGATCGGGGCCATTCCGGTGGGCCCGCACTCGACCGTGGAGGAGGCGCGAAAACTGGTCGACCAATTGATCGTGCTGCGGGTACCGGATCCGTTTTATGCCGTCGGTAACTTCTATCGGGACTTCGAACAGGTCGAAGACCGTGAGGTGCTGCAATATCTCAACCTGGCGGAAGAAGCGTCTATCAACCGATCGTAACATCACAGTGCGGGCCACAGAGCGGATGACCCGGCACAGAAAAGGAATCGCACCGATGAACAAACAAACTGAAGGCGGCCACGCCGCGCGCCGCGATCGATTCGTGCAGGAAGGTCAACACGACACCTACAAGATGCCGGGGAAGTTGAAGGAGCCCACGGTCTGCAAGACCTGCGGGGCGCTGTTCCATAAGGGGCGCTGGACCTGGGGACCCAAACCGGCGGGGGCCGATGAGATCGTCTGTCCGGCTTGTCTGCGCATCGAAGACAAAAACCCGAAAGGGTTCGTCACGCTCAAGGGAGCCTACAAAGACCAGCACCGGGACCAAGTCATGGGCCTGATCCATAACGCCGAGGCGCAGGAAAAAAAGGAATACCCGCTGGCCCGCATCATGACGATCGAGAACCGGGCAGAGGGGCTTGTCGTTCTCACGACCGATACCCACTTACCGAGACGAATCGGCGAAGCGCTGAAACATGCGCATCACGGCGAATTGGAACTGCAATACGATAAGGATGAAGATTTTATCCGCGTCACCTGGGTCGGGTAGGCAACCGCACCATCGGCAAGAAGGAGTGGTCATGGGTGGAGGGGAACGGACGTGGGATCGATGGAGCAGGTTTCTCATCGGCGGACTTCTGATGGTCACCCTGACATGGTCTCCGGCAACCGCCGAGATGCAGCTCCTTCCCGGAGCGGCAGCAGACCTCGATCAGGCCACCGTCGATCACGTGCTGGCAACCTTCAGGCAAGCCGAACAGGCGCTTCGTGCCGGCGACGTGGACGGCATCATGGCCCTGTATTCGGAGCAGTACAATTATCACGGACTGAAGAAGGCCGACATGCGGAAGGTCTGGATCAACCTGTTCGACGAATTCCGGGAACTGTCCGATACCCATCACTTTTCCCGGATGATCAGAGTCGGATCCGGCTCCAAGACCATCATCGAGGTCACCTGTACAGGTAGTTTGTCGGGCCTGTCGAAAACCGGCGGGTTACGTGTGCCGATCGACAGTTGGTATGAAGAAGTGCACTACATGACGCTCGATGACGGGCAGTGGCGCATTCGCGGCAACGTCGGCGATTCCCCGCGGTTCATGCCATTCGGCACGTCACCGCACCCGTTGTTCTAGGCGGCTGCAGAACAGCTGTGCATAGATCCTGCGTGATCCAAGAGCACGGCGTAGGGGAAGACTGATGAATCTCTTCGCAGGGGGCTCAAGCATTCCGCCGGCTTCGTCCGTCGTTCGTGAAAGGTCGTTCGCCTCTTGTCCGCGGAAAAGGGCGTATGGTATCCAGCTCATAGCCTATAGCCGGAAATCGAGTGTGGGCGTCGCAACTCTCAGCTCTAGGCCACGAGCCATAGGCTCCGACTCCGATGAGATACGCTTCACGCTTCACGAGTGACGGGAGCGAGGGTGGAGGACTGTTTCAGCATCCTGCCGGCGAAAGGAGTCTTATGCGTGCCCTGATCGCACTCGACTGGTCGGAACAGGCGTTCGCAGCCGTTCGTGAAGTTTCCTATCTGTACGATCTGCACGAGGTCATCCTGGTGCATGGGATCGACTTGGGCATGTTTCAGTATCCGATCGTCGCAGAAGTGAGCAACATGCAGGGGTACGACGAATTCCGGAAGGCCATGGAGAAAGCGGGAGAACAGTTGCTCGACCACACCTCCACCCTGCTGCCCTCCGAGGGCCTCGCCGTCACACGGGTGTGCGAATTCGGCAAACCGGCCTCGCTGATTCTAGACAAGGCGCGGGAAACGCATGCAGACCTGATCGTGATCGGTGCGCGCGGGCGGGGACGCGTCGGCGAATTCGTCCTCGGCAGCGTCTCCCATCGCGTCGCACTCCATGCAGACTGCACGACCTTGATCGTGAAGGAGCGCGAGGGGCCGGTCAAGCGCGTGACGGTCGCCGTCGAAGGACATGAGGATGGCGCCCGGATCAAGGCCTGGCTCCTCAGCCATCCGTTCAAGAATCCGGTCGATCTCACTATCGTGAGCGTCGTACGGCAGATTCCGTCCACCGATCCATTCAGCCTGTTTCCGCTGCAGGATTGGACCGGGATCGCCGTACGCTCGGCCGAAGACCTGGTGAAGAATTTGGCCGCCTCGGTCATGAATCACCGCTATACGGTCGGCACCCAGGTGACCGTCGGCGATCCGACCGACATCCTGACGGAGCGCGCCAAGTCGGCGGATCTTCTGGTCATCGGTTCCCATGGACGCAAGGGGCTGGAGCGATTTCTCCTGGGAAGCATCTCCCACGCCCTCCTGCACCACGTGCCCTGTCCGGTCTTGATCGTCCGATGAGTCTGTGACCAATCCGGCGCACTGCGCCGAACCATAAAGGAGCCTGCGCATGAAAACGTTCAGCATTCTTTCTGCCGTTTGCCTCGTCATCCTGGGCAGCACCTGGGCCACCGCACAAACCAACCGGGGCAATCCGCGCGACGGACAGGCCATTTATGAAAAACAATGTCTGCGTTGCCACGGAGACAAACTGGACGGGGCCGGGCCCGACGGCCAATACCTGATTGTGAGGCCCGCGAATTTTCAATCCGTCAACTCGCGCGCCAAAACCGATTGGGAACTGCTGATCACGATCGCGAACGGAGCGCTCTTCAGCCCCATGCATGGGTATCGAGGCAAACTGACCGACCAACAGATGCTGGACGTCTTGTCCTATATCCGATCGGTCGCAACACCGGACTTCGTCAGCTAGCCGATAGGCGCCACAGGCACAGCGATGCGTCGGCGGAGGATTCTTTACGCAGGCCTCGTGTTCGTCTGCCTGTGGCTCCTCGGTTCAGAGGTGTCTGTTCACGCCTCCGAACCGACTGCGGACGTGGAAGTCTTCGTCCGCGCCGGCTGTCCGCATTGCGAAGCCGCCAAGGCATTTCTTCGCGAGCTTCGGCAACGTCGCCCCGCCCTGCACATTCTGGTTCGGGATGTCGGTCAGGATCAGACCGCGCTCACCCGTTTAGAGACGTTGGCAAGGCGGCAGGCGGTGACGCTGATCGGCGTTCCGGCTTTTTATCTGCAAGGCGAATTGATCATCGGCTATCAAGATGCCGGGACCACCGGCACCCGCCTGCTTGCACTCCTTGATCGGGCGGCTCCCTCCCTGGATTCCGAACCGTTGTCCGCCTGCCGCCCGACACAACCGGCCTGCAGCACGCCTGCAGATCACACCTCCGCCGGAGAAGACAGCATCCTGCTCCCCTGGTTCGGCCGCCTCAGTTATCCGGACATCGGCCTCCCCCTCTTCACGCTGGCCATCGGGCTTCTCGACGGCTTCAATCCCTGCGCGATGTGGGTGCTGTTGTTTCTCCTGTCGCTCCTGGTCTCATTGCAGGACCGCGTCAAGATGTCGCTCGTGGCCGGCACCTTCGTCCTGATGAGCGGGTTGCTGTATTTTATCTTCATGGCCGCCTGGCTGAATATGTTTCTCATCGTGGGCCTCTCCCGTACGGTCCAACTCACGCTGGGCGGCGTGGCGATCCTAATCGGCGCGGTCAACGTGAAAGATTTCTTCGCCTTCCGGCAGGGGTTGTCGTTGAGTATTCCGGCCGCGGCCAAACCGGGGCTCTATGCGCGGCTGCGCCGGATCGTTCAGGCGGAAAATCTCACCGGCGCCCTGATCGGGATCGTGATCCTGGCCGGGCTGGTGAACGTGGTCGAGCTGCTGTGTACCGCCGGATTTCCCGCACTCTACACGCACATTCTCAGCACGCAGGCGCTCGCCACCTGGCAATATTATGGCTACCTTGCCCTCTACAACGCGGCCTACATTTTCGATGACGCGTTGATGGTGACGATCGCGGTGATCACCCTGAGCCGCCACAAGCTGGAGGAACGCGAAGGGCGGTGGTTGAAACTGATCAGCGGGGCAGTCATGATCGGGCTCGGCCTGCTGCTGCTCGTGAAACCGGACCTGCTCTCGGGGTAATTCATGCAACGTATCCGCCCACTCCACATGCCGCCCTCCCGTGACGAGGGTCCTGACGCCGGTCATGTCGTCTTGAGCGACGGCACGACGGCGCTTCTGCGTATTGCGCAGCCATCCGACGCGGATGAATTGCAGCACTTCGTCGAACGCCTGTCGCCGGAAGCCAGACGCCACCGGTTTTTCTCCGAAACTGCGCCACCCGCCGAGGTAATCCGCAAACTCTGCGACCCATCCGACCCGCGGCGTAGCCTCACCGTGATTGCCCTTCGCCGGCAGGACGGCGCCCTCCGTGTCATCGCATCCGGTTCGTATCATGCGCGGGACTCGCACCAGGCAGAAGTGGCCATGGCCGTGGACGACCGGCTCCATGGGCATGGCTTGGGCACGCTGCTCCTGGAGCGACTGGCGCTGCTGGCGATCCGCCATGGCTTCACGAGGCTCTGGGCCATCACCCACGCAGACAATGTGGCCATGCGCGAGGTGTTCGCCTCCTCCGGACTTCCCATGGAAGAACATGTCGAAGGCGGCGACATGGAGGTCGAGCTCTCGCTGACACCGACCGACCATAGCGTACGTCAATCCGAGTGGCGTGAACGGGTCGCCACCACGGCTTCGCTCCGGCCGCTCTTCCATCCTCAGGCCGTCGCCGTGATCGGCGCCTCGCGCGCTCCCCAGAGTATCGGCTACCGGTTGCTCGATGCGCTGAGCAGCAATGGCTTTTGTGGCCGCTGTTACGCAATCAACCCGCATGCCGCCACCATCGCCGGCATGCAGACCTATCCGTCGCTCCGGGCATTGCCGGAGCCGGTCGATCTGGCCGTCATCGCCGTCCCCAAAGACGCCGTCCTCTCTGTCGTAGACGACTGTGCGGCGACCGGTGTCCGTGCGCTGGTGGTCATCACCGCGGGATTCGCCGAAGTCGGAGCAGAGGGACGCCGTCTGCAAGACCAGCTTCTCGCAAAGGTTCGGCAACAGGGCCTGCGCATGGTCGGCCCCAATTGCTTCGGGATCTTGAACACCGATCCGGCCGTGCGGCTCAATGCCACGTTCACCTCCACGTTTCCCCTCACCGGCTCCATTGCCATGTCGTCACAAAGCGGCGCCCTGGGGTTGGCCCTGCTCGCCGCATCCGAACGATTGCAGCTCGGTCTTTCCACCTTCGTCAGCGTCGGCAACAAGGCGGATGTGTCGGTCAACGACCTGCTGCAATACTGGGAGAACGATCCCGCGACGAACGTCATCCTGCTGTATGTGGAATCGTTCGGCAATCCGAGACGGTTTGCGCAGATCGCCCGCCGGGTCAGCCGCAACAAACCGATCGTCGTCCTGAAAGCAGGCCGTACCTCTTCGGGCAAACGCGCCGCGGGATCCCACACAGCCGCGCTGGCCGCCAATGATGTCGCGGTGGAGGCCCTGTTTCAGCAGACCGGGATCCTGCGCGCCGAGACCCTCGAAGACATGTTCGCATTGGCGGCAGGCCTCTCGGATCAGCCGCTGCCGAAGGGCAACCGCGTCGGGATCATCACGAACGCCGGCGGACCGGCCATCCTCTGCGCCGATGCCTGCGAGGCGAGCGGCCTGGATGTTCCTGAATTGTCGCAAGCGACCATGACTCACCTGGCCTCGTTTCTGCCGCCGGCTGCGGCCTTGCGCAACCCGGTGGACCTGATCGCCTCGGCCGATCCCGAACAATACGCCCAGGCCATAGCCGCGCTCTTGAAATCCGACGATATCGATGCCCTCATCATTCTCTACATTGCCGTCACGGCCACCGACGTGGACCCGATTGCCGAAGGCATCAAGAAGGGCATCCTCGACGCGCGAGCCACGGCATCCATCAAGAAGCCGATCTACATCGGGTGGATGGTGGAAACGGATCGCGAGCGGAGATTCTCCTTCACGGGTGACACCATCCCCACCTTTGCACTGCCGGAACTCCCCGCGCGCGCCCTGGGAAAAATCTCCGGCTATGTGCAGTGGCGAGAACGCCCCGCCGGCATGGTGCCGGATTTCGATGATCTGGACCTCCCGACCGTGAGCCGCATCTGTCATGACGCCCTGGCCGCACGCGGAGAGGGCTGGCTGACGACTGCCGAAACGCGGGCCCTGTTGAGCGCAATGTCCATATCACTGCCGCCTGGCGGCGTCGCGACCGGCGCTGAGGAGGCTGCCCTGCTTGCCGAGCAGATCGGATTTCCGGTCGCCGTCAAACTGGCCTCCCATACCCTCGTCCATAAAACGGAGATCGGCGGTGTACATTTGAACCTCAACACGAAGACTGAGGTTCGCCGCGCGTTTGAACAGATCGCCGCACGACTCGCGCAGGATCAGAGCCTTGACGCCATGGAAGGGGTCCTGATCCAACCGATGGTGACCGGCGGCATCGAGGTGATGGCGGGCATGGTCCAGGATCCCTCGTTCGGTCCCCTGATCGGATTCGGGCTGGGCGGGATTCACGTCGAAATTCTGGGGGACGTGCGCTTCCGCATCACGCCGTTGACGGAACTGGACGCCGCCGATCTGATCCGCAGCATCAAGGGGTATCGTCTACTGCAAGGCTATCGCGGCCATCCACCGGGCGATGTCGATGCGGTTCAAGAGCTCTTGCTCAGGTTGTCACGGCTGGTCGAAGAGGTGCCGGAGATCGTGGAACTCGATTTGAATCCCATCTTCATCCTGCCGCCCGGCCAGGGTTGTCGCATCGTGGATGCGAGGATCAGGGTAGCGGGGAAGAGATAAATGCCCGGTCATTCACTTTCAATAAGTCTTGATGCCCACCTCTGAAGGTCACTAAACCCTGCGCCAGCAGGGATTCTCTCGTCTGAAAGCCACTCTCCATTGAGATACTGTCTGATATAGGCCTCCCTAGTTCTTCCTGGATGTCTGGCAATCCACGATTGTTCGAAGTTCGCATGAATCTTATAGTGATGGTTATGAACCTGGATAAAAGGCTCCCATGTGTCGTAGAGCTGCTCGCGAGGCTTCGTATCTATAATCTCGATAGTATTAAGTTCTCGATGCGCTCCTAAGCCTTCCTTCAACAATTCGACTGCTGCAAAATCCGAAGCTGGAGCACCATAGCCAAATATTGTGATCATAAAAGATTCTGCTAAGTCTGAGCGTAACTGTTTCCAGGAGGCTGCTATCAGAGGGTCGTCGTCATAGTTCTTCCTCCTAATCGGATAGAGTAGTTTTGATTTCTTGAGAGCATCACCGCATACAAGACAGGAGTTTCCTACCGGCCCCTGATTCGAATGCTTAGCACAGAAACCAGCCATGACATTCCCATGCAGAAAAATTAACTGAGGTCCGGATGTATATAAGATTGGGTTTCGGTTAACCGCCTGGATCAAGAAAGGATCCCAATTGAAGGTGGCTACCACATCATTTTTTCTTAGGCTAACCAGTAGATGATCATACAGGGTAGGTTGGGCAGGAAGAACCAAGGACGAAAAATAGTCATAAATAATAGTCTTGGCGGCGTCAAGAACTTCACGAGAATCAGTTTCGGCCAAATCCGAATAGATTTCTTCAAAGTTCAGTTTTTCAAAGCTGATCCCGTTTTTCTCAAGCAGATCTCTCAAGGGGGTAACCGTTTGAACAAAATCTTGCATCAACGGCAAGCACAGACCATTAGCATCCCCATCAGGTAAAGCAGCTCTGCTGCAACCGGCACCTAAAATGACAACATGGCGGTTTCCCACCCCTGGCTGTTGTACTTCGTTGAACACATCACACCACGTCATTGCAGAGGTAGACCTACGAGGTCTTCCGCTTGCCTCTAGATGAGGCTCTCTCATTCTAGGGTTGAAGTTGCTCAACGAATGATCTTGGGCGATCGCCCGTTGTGATTCGTGAGTTACGCAGCAGTGCGCTTGCGAGCCGCTCGTCCGCGTGCGGCCCGCGGTGAACCTGAGGGACGGTCCTGAGGCTGCCTCTCGACATAGGCATCGAGCAAGCGGCGAATCATGCGCTGGTATTGGGTGTGATGCCGGGATGCCTCAGCCTTGAAGAAGTCCACGCTCTTCCTGCTCAGGGCCAACGTCACTTTAACCCCCTCATCGCGAAACGCTAATTCGGCGGGAGAAGGGAGAAAGTCTGGAACGACACGAATCTCGCCCATGGGCTCATCGCGATATCTTATTTTCGTGCTCATAGACTGCCTTTCCCTTTCGCCAATAGCCGGCGCCGATGATTCGAATAACCGAAGCTCGATAGGTAAACCGGACGGTCATAATGCCGCCCTCGACCTCCCCGAAGCAGTAGAAGCGGTCCTCTGACCTGCTATGGGTGACATCTTTGGCGATGACACGTCGTGAGTCAGCAAAAGCATATTGAGCTAACTGAAATGACACCCCATGCTTTTCCTGGTTCGTCGCGTCTTTGGCCTGATCCCACTCAAAACGTGTCTTAGCCATTGCCTTCCGCAGAGACTACCATAAGGCAATATTTCCTGCCATATGACCATATGGCGATTTGGGAAGAGATTCCACCTCAATCCGGCTTTGCACGCGTGCGCAAACCTAGCCTCCTTCTGCAGCCGCACGGCCTTCACAACCAGTGGTGGAAGATTCCGGTTTGCGCCCCTCTTCATCCCACACCCGCCGTCTTGCTCCGACATGGGTCAGCAGGCATTCCGCCGTCGCAAGAAGATCCTGCACCTGGCGAGCCGAGCGGTCGGCATAATGCGCCAGATCGAAGATCGGGATCTGGAGGCAGACCTCCGCGCGATTGTTTCGCTCCGGGGAGAAGACGATGCGATGCGCGGGAGGCTGCGGATGCTCGCAGGGCTTCAGAAGATCCAGCGTCTGAAAGAACACCCGGCAAAGCCGTTGCAGGTCGATAAGAATTTCACGATGCTCGGCATCATCATTGAGCGGCAACTGGGTCGGATCGCGAAACGCCGCATAGAGATTCAGTTGGAATCCGATCTGGACCACATGACCGGCACCGGTCTTCACATAGAACGGGTCGTGATCGAAACAGACTCTGCGCGTCACGATCATATCGCGCAGGGCTTGTTCGGTGGGAAAGGCTTGTTCGAGATTCAATCGCATCGCCACTCCATCATACTCCCTTCAGGATGCTCCCCTGCCATGACAAGCCAAGCACTCGGCGATACGACCAGGCTGATGCGCGCCACGCCCGTGTTCATACAACTGCCGCACGATCGGCTCATCTCTCAGCGTCGGCCTGGTCGCAACCCTCGCGCCGAACTCGTGACAGGCCGTGCAGGAACCGGTGCCGGTTGCACGGAAGACAAATTCCCCGTGAGGGTTGGTCCTCGTGCGCTCGGTAATTTGAGCAAGCGCCCCGCGATGTTCCGTGTGGCAGGCCGTGCAGGCCGTCCGTTGCGCCACCAGGTCACGATGCCAGGTCGTCACGGCAGGCGTCGCTCGATCCGCGAAATACCGATCCGAATGGCAACTCACACAGCGGGCCGGATTGGGCCCGCGGAATGGTTCGTGGCAGTGGAGGCACCCGGCCTGATCGACGTGGTACCGACTCAGATCTCCCGGCGCCCAGAATGAGGCGGGACTTCTCACCGATCCCCAGCCGATCCAGACGAGGAGCACAAGCGTCGTGAGAGCCACCACCGGCACCGCAGTTCTTGGCAGCGGATGGTATCGCATCCGTCACGAGATTCCTGCGAAGAACAACGCCCCCGCCACATGCAACAGCGTGAACACGAGAAACATCAACGTCATCGGCGCGTGGATCGCTTGCCACATGCGGAACGCTTCCTCTTGGGACGCCATGCCATGCAACTGCGCGTCTATATCGCTGTCGGATAATCCTTCGTGCTGGAGTCGGCGGCGTTGATCGTTGAGCGCTCTCAGGCTGAATGCATGTACCGCCTGCCCGACGATCCCGCTGACGACCACGATCACCATGGACAGCATCGCGAGAATCGGCACCAACGCGTGATAATGTGCGCCGGAGTGCAGAAAAATCAGCAACGGGCCCACCACCCCCGCCACCATATGAACTCGAAACCAGCCTCGCGGCCAGCGGCGGGCCGGGCTGATTCGCTTGCGCAACGGATACACAAATACCAGCAGGGTCACGGCGAGGCCGACCCAGCCGGCTGCATGGCCATACCGCGTATGCCCGAAGGGGGTGGTCTCCCCGAGACTGAGCAGGGCCTCGAACATCAGGGCGCTCGACACCGCCACGACCACGACGACAGTCACGACAAGGACACGCAGCCGCACAGACGTCATACCTCGCTCGCTCAGAACAAGAGGAGAGCTGATAGCGTATGGCTTATAGTAAGTAACTCAACGCAAGCCATCATCGGCCATACGCCATTCGCTCCCTCACTTACTTCCGGTACTTTTCCACGCCTTTATTGCCGCCGGCATGGCACCGCAGACAGTCTGCGAATCGCCCGGGGCCATGAACCCCCTTGGCCTTGGCTTTGAGTTCTTGGACCAAGGCATTATCCTGCACGTGCGGACTCACCGCCCCCTCTTTGCCTGCTCGGTGACAATCCAGGCAGGTGGTGGCGCCCGTCGCCCGAAAGATCAAATCGCTGTGCGGATTGGCCACCATGCCACCGGCGTCAGCTATCGTCCACTCAATCGACGACCCTTCCGCCTCCGACGCAATCACACCATTGTACGGCACCGCATAGGTCCATCGCGGCACAGTGGCAACGATCAGCAATCCCAGGAGGCACAACGCAGCACCCAGGCCCGGGCGGCTCATGAGTGCCCGCTCCCGCAACAGGTCCGGTATCGCTCTTCAGGGATGTCTTTCATCGCTTGATACAGCTCTGCCCGTTCTTGATCGCTGATCACCTGATCGATCGACGGATAGAGAATCCGTTCCTCCTTCATGTTGTGCGATTTCAGAATATCCAACAACCGCTGCTCGTCCCGATCGCTCTCCGGATCCTGCGCCTGGACCTTCTGGTGAATCGCTTCCAGGCAATCGCCGATCATCCGATGCTCGGTTCGCATGACCTGCGTCGGACCGCCTTCCGCCATACCGGAGTTCTCCTCCCATTTGGGAAACAGCACGTCTTCCTCCCAGACGATGTGGCGTTGCAGACCGAACTTGAAGGCGGCGAACGCCTCTTTGGCCTTGGCGAAATCCTTTCGCTTCTGCTCCTGAAACGTGGTGAACAGGGCATCGAGTCGGTCGTGATCCTGCTCGAACGTGACGCTGATCTTTCCGTCGGACATGCGGCTCTCCTTGGTTATGAACTACGCAGTTTGTACTCCAGGTGACAGGCAACGCAGGCTTTCAACACCTTGTTGAACTCGGGCAGGATCTGCTTTAGATCCCGCGACGGCATCGCATCGGCCAACTTCTCCGCGGCGGCATGATGCGCCATCGCCAGGTCATGATAGGCCGGGGGAAAGTTCTCCGGCTGCTGGCGAGCCATCGCGTGCCGGTGCATGAAAAAGCCCAAGTGCGTTTCGGTCAAGCCTTGAGCGAGCCGGTAGTCCTCGTCGACCAACGCGGCAACGATGGCTTGAACCGTCTCCAAATGTTGCAGCATGACGGCGCGATGTTCCTGTCGGGCCTCGGCATCGAGTCGGACCGGCGTGCGCACATCCGGGAGGTGAACGGGAGGAGGATCACGCCTCTGCGATCCGACACCATGGTCCACACAGCCTCCGATCGGTATGATCGCCGCCAGGGTCAAGATCCAGGCGCCTCCATTCAGCCACATTCGCATGGTCCTATTCGTCGATGGGAAGCGACAACCAGCTTGATTCCATCCTGTCCGGATCTCGTGAACAGATAGGTATCGAAACATCATACAGACCTCATGTGCTATTCCGCTGGCGGCACACCGCCCTTCGGCTCAACCTATTGAGGACAGTGCTTGCTTCCCACGCTACCTCCTGTTCGTTCACGCACTAGACGCTCCTGCCGTCCCGTACATCCGAGCGACCCTCCTCCACGCTCTCTCATATTACAGGTATGATGCCAAGGGGTCAGGGAGGAATGACCGGGGGACGCCTCCTCCAAGAGCGTGAAAAGAAACGGAAATAAGAGACCGCCAATCTACCATGACATCCGGTGAGGCGAGGAGGAATGACCCACTTTCGGAACCTTCGCTGTTGCGAGACGCCACAGCCGGATGCCCGGCACCGGAGACACAAGTCAGCGCCGCTTCGAGCTTCAGCGAGAGTGGATTCTGAGGGGAGAGCGTCTATGAGTCGTGAGTTGCGCCGGTATAGTCCGGCGCAGGCTGCGGTTTGACGAGCCGGAGCAGCCGTTCGATGCCGATCGGCTCTTCGGTTTGCATCGGCACCAGCGCGACGCGGGCGGCGTACCTGGTCCGCACCGCCTCAATCTGGGCGAGCTCGAACGCGGCTCGCTGCTTCAGCAGGGGCGACGAGGTAAGCGCTGCGGACAGGCTGTTGTTGATGAGCCAGGCCCAGGGTTCAATACCGGCTCGGCGCAGCTCGTCTTGCAGCCCTGCGGCCTCCAAAACCGGCGTGGTTTCCGCCAAGGTCACAATCATGACCTTCGTCCGTTCAGGGTCCTGTAACCGCATCATCGGCGTGGTGTGATGCAGAAGTGGATCGATATGACGGGTGGCCTCGCGGTGATAGGCCCCAGTGGCATCAAGCAACAGCAGCGTGTGCCCGGTCGGCGCCGTGTCCATGACGACGAATTTCTTGCCGGCCTCGCGAATGATTCGGGAGAACGCCTGAAACACCGCGATTTCTTCGGTGCAGGGCGAGCGCAGATCCTCTTCCAGCATGGCACGGCCCTGGTCATCGAGATCCTTGCCCTTGGTATCGAGGACATGTTGCCGATAACGCATGATCTCCGCGTGCGGGTCGATTCGGCTGACTTCCAGGTTGTCCAAGGATCCGGACAACGTGTCGGCCAAGTGGGCGGCGGGATCGGACGTGGTCAAATGGACGGGCAGTCCGCGTTGGGCCAGTGCTACCGCCACCGCCGCGGCAAGTGTGGTTTTGCCGACCCCGCCTTTGCCCATCATCAGGACGAGGCCGTGGCCGGTTTTCGCGATCTCATCGACCAGGGTCGATAACCGCGTCAGATCAAAGGATTGATTGGCCGGACCAGTGGTCACCGGAATGGCTTCGTTTCGATCAGAGAAGAGGCTGCTCAGCGCCTCGACTCCGACGAGATTGGCGGCCTTGAGCGGGAGATAATCGGTCGGCAGTGCTTGCAGGGCGGCAGGCATTGCGGCGAGCGCCTCTTGCTCATGGCGACGGATGGCGGAGGCCAGTGCGTCCTGCGCCGCTTCGCGTTCCGGCAAGACTCCATTGATGACGAGATGCTGCCTGGCCAGGCCGATGGCGGCTAATTCCTGATGCGTGCGGGCCACCTCGTCCAACGTGCCCTTCTGTGCGCGAGCCACGAGGATCAACCGGGTACGGTCGGGATCGGACAGCGCCGTGACTGCGTCCGCGTAGCGCTGCCGCTGCTTTTCCAGTCCTGACAAGGGACCGAGACAGGAAGCGCCCCCCGGGTTGGTTTCGATAAAGCCGCTCCAGGCGCCAGGCAGTTGCAGCAGTCGGATGGTATGGCCAGTCGGTGCCGTGTCGAAGATAATATGGTCGTATGAGCTGATCAGCGCCTCATCGGTCAACAGCGCAGTAAATTCGTCGAAGGCGGCAATCTCCGTGGTGCAGGCTCCGGAAAGCTGCTCCTCAATGCTCCTGACCACGGAGTCCGGTAACTGTCCACGAACCGGGCCGACGATACGTTCGCGATACTGCTGTGCCGCCAGTTGCGGATCGATTTCCAGAGCGGAGAGGCCGGCGACGTTGGCAATCGCGGTGATGCTGTTGCCGATGGTCTGACTGAACACCTGCCCAACGTTAGAGGCCGGATCAGTACTGACCAGGAGGACGTTCTTCCCTTGTTGAGCCAGACGAATGGCCGTGGCGCAGGAAAGCGATGTTTTCCCCACGCCACCCTTGCCGGTGAAAAACAGGAAGGTGGGGGCATGGTCTAGAAACCGCATGATGTACGTCTTTACCAGGATGACCTCAGCAACAGGAGTTGCCACTACAGCAGCTGCCTTCTACCTGGCTCACCGTGGGGACAGCGACTAAACGAGCCCAACGGGTCAGCTCAGCCCGGCTGGGATACCGCCCGGCCAGGGCCACTTCACCGTCCACGAGTATCAGCGGGAGTGAACCCTCACCCGAGCGCTCTAAAAAGCTTTTGACCCTGGGATTGTTCGCGAACTGCAACGGTTGTTGTCCCAGGTTAAAGCGTTCGATCATGACACCCTGCTGCTTCACCCACTCAACATCGGCCGCAAAGGTTACCAACGCCTGATCCACATCGACTCCGCACACACCCGTACTGCAGCACATGGCTCCATCGTACACCTCAATCGTCGTCATGTTGAACCTCCATGAAATCGTGAAAGAAGAATGAACACCAATCCCTGTTACGGGAGCTGTGCAATGCGGTCGAGTTCAACCGTGAACTGCTCCCGATCCGTCCGGAGCCGGTCGAGCGGCAATTTCAAGAATGCTTCGATGCGGGTGCGCAAGATGCGATACGCCTGCTCAAACTTCGCCTCAATTTCGGCGTCGCTTCCGATCGCTTTGGCCGGATCTTCCACACCCCAATGGGCACGCAACACCTGGCCAAGGTAGGCCGGGCAGGTTTCACCCGCTGCGTTGCCGCACACCGTGATGACGATATCCGGAATGGCCGGAAGGTCAGTCCACGATTTACTGTATAAGCCCTCCGTCGAAATGCCTTCACGCCGCAGGAGCGCCAGGGACCGTGGATGGACCGTACCGGTCGGTTGACTCCCCGCACTCATCGCGCGCCATTCAGGGCCTGCCAGAGCGTTGAACGTGGCCTCGGCCAACACAGAGCGGCAGGAGTTGCCGGTACAGAGAAAGAGAATATTCACAATCGCATCTCCTGCGGGAAACAGCCAAGCCTCGCACGGTCACCGGGGAGCCGCTAGAGAGCCCTCTGCGCAGATTCCCCTGGCTTCGTTGCGCGGATGAAGGCACTCATGAACTTGCCATCCATCTGCGGCCCGAGCGTCTCCACATCGAGCCCTGCACCGGCCAAGAAGTCTTTCGCATCCTCGGCGCGATAGATGCGAGTGGGGACAATCTCAATGTCGCAAAACCCCGCTTTCGCGAGCTTGTCCCGGTAAGCGGACTCTTCTAAGGCACCCGCGACACAGCCCATCCACAGTTCGACGCTGTGGCGAATCTCCGCCGGGACGTCGCCGCGCACGACGACATCGGAAACGGCGAGCCGACCGCCCGGCCTCAAGACCCGGAACGCCTCGGCCAGCACGCGATCTTTGTCGGAGGAAAGGTTGATGACACAGTTGGAGATGATCACATCGACCACCTGATCTCCCAATGGAATGTCCTCGATCTCGCCCTTGAGAAACTCCACATTCCGGACTCCGGCTTTCTGCTGATTCTCCCGCGCTAACGTGAGCATCTCGTCGGTCATATCGAGTCCATACACCTTGCCAGCCGGTCCGACCCGACGAGCGGAAAGCAGGACATCGATCCCACCGCCTGAGCCGAGATCGAGAACCGTCTCGCCGGGATTTATCTGAGTCAATGCCGTCGGATTCCCGCACCCGAGCGAAGCCAGCACCGCCTCCGTCGGGAGCGATTCCCTTTCGTTCTCCCCGTAAAGATTCGAGGTGATGAAGTCGACCCGCTCGGGAAGCGATCCACAACAGGAACTCCCGCCGCGCTTCGCTTGCCGCGCCGCTTGCCCGTACTCTGCCTTCACACACTCCTTGATCTCCTCGCTGTTCATCACGCATTCCCTCTTGCCATCATCGAATAGTGAACCATCGGCGCCAAACCCAGCACAACCTCGGCACGAAGCCCTGTGGCCAGGCTTCAACATCATAACAAGATTTCTTGATATATCAAGAGGGACTTTACAGGCGTCGAACACGCGGGGAGAAGACGATGCGTGGGATCAACCGGGGTACAGATACGAAGCGCACACGTTCACATCCCGCGGATAGGCAGGCAGGGCGGCTGAGCGACCGATTCCGCAACACAGGTCACGTTCCTTATGTCGTAGGATTGGGTGTGGGTTTCTCCTCCTTGAAAATCCCTTCCACAGATTCGCGCAACCGCTCCAAAATTCCCGCGTTGTCCGTGCCCCGGATATCGACTGGAACGAAATGCTTCTCATTGAAGCCGGTCGCGCGAATGAGTTTCTTGAACAGCTTCTCCTGAGCCTTCGGGGGCAGGCGCCCACGAGCAAGTAACCGTCAGGCTTGGACGTCTTCATTGCCTCCTCCAAAATGGCGTTCCCCCCCTGACCACATAACTGCGGGCTGAGGACGGTGTACTTGACGTCCAGGTCCGATTCGACCTTAAAGGGAGCTTATTCATGTCAGAATCTTTGAATGAATCACAAAGGCCTTTGCAATTACACAGCAATACTTTAATTTCCATGATGCGCTCTCCTTCGGGGATTAATTTGTTAGCCCTTCACCTGTAGCCAATAGGCGTCCACGCGCCCTTGAATGTGCTGAATCGCCTCCGTCTGCACGGTCGGTTCGAAGAGGTGCCGAAAACGCCCTTGCAACTTGAGATAGGCCTCGACCGGCCTGCGCTTCGGAATGTAAGTGTGGGTGACCACTCCATTGATGGCTTCCTTCAGCGGCCAGAGCCCGGTCTCGACCGCCAGCTTCGCGACTTCCGGCGTTTCCCCGGGATCGTAGAGCCAGCCAGTCGGACAGGCCGCTAAGGCGAGAAACATCTTCGGTCCCGTGTACGCAGCCGCCCGCGCGAATTTCTCCTCCAAATCGAGCGGATAGCGCGGCGCGACGGTCGCGATGTACGGCGGCTTGTGCGCGCGCCAGATTTCAAAGATGTCTTTCTTCTCTTGAGATGCCCCGTTCGGATGCTGCAGGCTGCAGGGCGACGTCGCCGTCCGCGCCCCATAAGGAGTCGCCGGGGACAGCTGCATGCCGGTGTTCCCGTACGCCTCGTTGTCGTAACAGATGTAATAGAAATCGAGTCCGCGATTCATCGCGCCCGAGGTGGACGACAGCGCCATATCGTAGGTTGAACCGTCGCCCCCCAGCACCACGACTTTCAGGTTGTCGCTCTTCGGTAACCGACCCTTGGCGATCAATACGTCCAACGCATCACGTACGCCCTGCGCACCGGCAGGCGCGGAGCCCATCGTCGTATAGAGCCATGAGCCCTTGAATGACGTATAGGGATAGGCCGCCAACATGGTGAAGCAACCGGCCGCGTTGACATACACGACCTCGTCGCCGAGCACCTTCGCCGCAAGTCGCAACGACTCCAACCCGCCGCACCCTGCGCAGAGCGCGCTTCCCGGAAGCACATGCTCCTCACCTGGAACCTGCTTGATCTTCTTAAACGTCTCTCGTTGCCACATGGCGTCTCTCGTATCTCGCGGTTCGTATCTCGCCGCGTCCGAACGGTCAGCAGGATTTCTTCTTCACGTTTCACGTTTCACGCTTCCTGCCGCTACCATCTGGAGCTGAGTCATCTCCCGATGTTCGGCTTGAGTGTAGAGGAGAACCGGACCGATTCCTTTTCTGCTGACTCCGGCTTTCGCTGTTTGCTCGAAGATCGCGCGCAACTCCTCCACCGACAAATTCTGGCCCCCGAGCCCTCCGATGAAGGAACAGAGTGCCCGCGGCCGTTCCACTTCATGGTACAGGGAAGCGGCAATCTCCTGAAACAGAATGCCACCCTGCCCCGGCGCGAGATTCTGATCCAACACAGCCACAGCGCGACGCCCTCGCAATGCATCACGGATGGCATCCGCCGGCCAGGGCCGAATCATCCGGAGCCGCAACAGGCCCACCCGTTTCCCCTCTGCCCTGGCAGCATCGACCGCCGCCTTGCCTGTACCGGCACAGGAATTCGTCATCACGAGCACATCCTCCGCATCGTCCAGCCGATATCCCTCGACCACATCGTAGCGCCGACCGAATACCTGCTCGAAGGACGCAGCGGCTTCACCGTGCACCTCTAGGGCATTGATCGAGGCCAGATGCATTTGATGCCGGAAATAGGCATAGGGCGTCCCGCCGATCACCGCCACCCCTAACGAGTGGGGCACAGACGCGCTGAACCCGAGGTGAGCGGGACGGAACGGTGGCAGAAACGTCCGCACTTGCTCCGCATCCGGGATGCTAACAGGCTCACGCGTGAACGAGAGCGAAAAGCCGTCCAGATTCACAATGACCGGCAACATCACCCGCTCATCCTCTGCGATCCGATAGGCCATCAAAATCGAATCCAACACCTCCTGGCAGGTCTCGGCATGGATCTGCAGAAAACCGGAATCACGCGCCGCCAACACATCGTTATGATCCGACTCCAACGTAATGGGCGCAGCCAGTGCCCGCGATACGTTGACCAGCACGAGCGGGGCACGCCAGCCCGAGATCGAGTAGAGCACTTCGAAGGCATAGAGCAATCCCTGGCTGGATGTGGCGGTGAAGACCCGTGCCCCCGTGGCCTCTGCCGCGCCCGCCGCCGTCATCATCGAATGCTCAGAGTCCATCGTGACGAACCGCGCCGCCAGTTCACCGCCTTCACACCATTTGGCCAGCGCTTCCACAATTTCCGTTTGCGGCGTGATGGGAAACGCAGGAATGTAATCCACGTCGGCCAGCCTCGCTCCCCAGGCCGCCGCCAGGTTGCCGGTCATCATTTGGCTGTCCATGCCACTCCGCCTTCCTGTTCCCGCTCCGCGACGAGGGCATGCGTGGGGCACTCGTGCACGCAGATCTGACAGCCTTTGCAATGGGCATAATCGATCATTGGCCGGTCATCCTTGTTCATCGAAATCACCCCGTCGGGGCAATAGACGAAACAAAGCCAGCAGCCGTTACACTTGCCGGCGACCAGCACAGGCCTAAACGTCCGCCACCCGCCGGTTTCACGCAGCACGGAATTCCCGGTGGCGCTGATCCTGGCCGTCCCCCTGCTCGGCGATTCATAGACCGGTATGTGGAAAGTCGTCGCGATAGTCGCCGACTCTGCCACAGACTCCCGCTCCATCACCTGCACCGACTCATAACACGTGAGCGCGACGGTTTGATTCCGCTCAATGATCAGCGGGGCTACTCCGAGGTCTCCCAACTCCCGCGCAATGGCCTGCCGGAGCGGCTCCTGTTGCAAGTCGGACAACCGAGCGGCGACGGCACCGAGCAATGCGCTGATCGCCTCCCGCTGGCCGAAATGCTGCAGGGCAATCTCCGTCACCCCCAACGTCGTGATGCGACCGGGCAACCCGCTCTGCGTGCGAATCTGCTCTGCATGCAGCGGCGAATTGACGAACAGGATGGTCTGGTCGGTGATGCCGTCCGACACACGAGCTGCAGGATCCTTCAGCAGCGATGCATCGGCCACCACCACCAGATCGGGATGGGCAATGACCCCTCGTTCGCGGATCGGCTCCCGGCCGAACCGCGTGAATGCCGCGACCGGCGCCCCGCGGCGCTCGGCTCCATAGATCGGGGAATCCTGAGCCTGGTACCCGCTCAGAAACGCCGCCGTGCCGAGAATCCGGCTCGCCGTCTTGGCGCCCTGCCCCCCGCGCCCGTGAAATCGCACGGCATACATTTCAGGCCCGATCCGTCTTTTCTTTCTTGAACGCTTCCTTTCCCGCCGCCAAAGCCGCGGCAATCGTCGCCTCGGTCTCCTTCAGATACCGCTTGGCCTCATCAACGGTGTGGGAAAGATCCGCTCGGATCTCTTTGGCCCTTTCCAAGACCTCGTCCTCCGTCCGACGCGCATAGCCTTTGATCGCCCGACGGGTTTCCTCGCCGGAACTGGGCGCATACAGTATCGCCGCCATCGCACCCAGCATCGCCCCGCTCAAAAACGCGATCGACACCCCCAGTCCCGAACAGCTGTCATGATGGTCCGCCATGATGATGTTTCCTCCCTGCTCTATTGATTGCTCAGGAATTCAGCCTATCCCTCGATACCCCTCTTGGAAGAAAGCAGAGGACGTGCCAGGCAAGGATGCCGGCGCAACAACAAAATACCCGCTTTGGCAAGGGTTTTCAGGGACCAGCACACCGCAACAACGGAGGGGGATGTCGATTGGGGAATTCCAGAACCGGCCCGGACTCGGCACTGGCGCAAAACGCGCCAGCTATCAGGATCTCTCAGAATCCGGAGGGCTGAAGGTTGCACCGAGGAAAAGGAGAACGGATGCGAACGAAGCGCGAACGCAAGAAGGGACCGGTCAGATCTTGCTGCGAACCCACCGCACAATATCTTGAAGCCCCAGCGCCCCCGGCTGACGCGCCAATTCGCGCCCTCCTCGCAACAGCACCAGCGTGGGGATGCTGGAGATGCCGAACCTCGCGGCCAGGGACTGTTCCTCTTCCGTATTCACCTTGGCCAGGCGAACCTGAGGTTCCAGCATCTGCGCCGCCTGTTCATAGGCCGGGGCCATCATGCGGCAGGGTCCGCACCAGGGGGCCCAGAAATCCACCACCAGGGGAATCTCCGCTCGCTGCGCATGGAGATCGAAATCCGCCGCCGTCAACGCGATCGGGTGACCGGCAAACAAGGGAGCATGGCACTGACCGCAATTGGGCTGTTCCGCCAGACGAGCCGCCGGAACACGATTGATACTCCGGCAATGCGGACAGACCAGATGGAGTTTCTCCGTCACCGCTTCACCTGGTCCATGCGACATCCAGCCCCATTACCGATCGCAATGTTCTCCTTCACAGCCACCGCTTCCGGCTCCTCGATGCCCCATACCGCCCATACCTTCCCGCCCCCCCTTATGCCCCATCCCCCCAGCAGGCCCCATTCCTCTCCCGTGACCATGGCCCTCAGCGAAGGTGCGTTCATACTGGATCACGGCCCACATTTCTTCATCCGTCAGCTGCCCCGCAAATCCGACCATGCTGGTTCCGGGCGACCCGTTCTTAATCACCCAGAACAGTTCGCCGTCGGTCCGATGCCGCCAGAATCCGTGATGCTGAAAATTGCGGGGGGATGGATTCAGCTGCGACGCCACAGGACCATCGCCCGCTCCCTCCGGTCCATGACAGTTGGCGCATGTCCCTTTCCCGTGATAGAGGGCCTTGCCCTTTTCGACCACTTCAGGCGAATCAGGCAATGGACTCTTGAGCGCACGCGCCTCCTCGAGGTGCTCGATCGGGACGCGGGGCGGCTGCATATGTTGGGCGACTGCAGGGACACCCGTCACCACGGCCGCCGCCATGATCGCCAATGTGACACCCAGCAGCTTCTGCATCAGAAATCCAATTCCACCATCTTGCGATGGAACCGAGTGATGACGTTGGGATCCGGCGTCAGACGGATCTGCGCCTCATCTTTCCCCTTGTACGCCAGGAGGTTGAGCACGTGGCGCAAACTTTCCAATCGCGCGGCCTGCTTGTCGTTCGCCTTGACGATGATCCAGGGGCTGAAGGTCGTATGGGTTTTGCTGAACATTTCTTCTTTGTATCGCGTGTACGAATCCCACAGCTCCTGCGCCTTTTCATCGACAGGACTGAGCTTCCACTGCTTGAGGGGATTCTGCCGGCGCGCTTCGAATCGACTGGCCTGCTCCTCTTTGGAAATCGAGAACCAGAACTTGATGATCGTCACGCCGTCCTCGTAGAGCATGTGCTCAAATTCCGTCACCTGTTGCAAGAACCGCTGATGTTCCTTCTTGCTGCAAAATCCCATCACCGGCTCGACGACCGCACGGTTGTACCAACTGCGGTCGAAAAAGACGATCTCCCCCTTGTTGGGCAGTTGCCGGATGTAGCGCTGGAAATACCACTGGCCCCGCTCATCGTCCGTCGGCTTCGGTAACGCCACCACCCGCATGGCGCGCGGATTCAAATGCTCGGTAAACCGGCGGATCGTGCCGCCCTTTCCGGCCGCATCCCGTCCTTCGACAAGAATCGCAATACGCTGCCCATCCGCCTGCACCCAGCGTTGAAGGCGGACCAGCTCGACCTGCAGCTGCTGCAATTCCTGTTCATACAGCAGCGTCTTCCGCACGTCTTCAAGGTCGATGTTCTTGCTCTTGATCAACTGCAGCAACCCGCGCCGCGTGTTGACGCGCCGTAGATCATCTTCGGTCAGCGATCGACCGACCTCGCCGATCAGTCCGGCCGTCACTTCCCCACCGGCTTGAGCAGGAGGATGGTAACCATCCCCTTCCTTCGGCACAGCCGTCGGAATGATCTCCAGGTCATCGGTCTCAAGTTGCCCGTTGCCCCGCACGACCGCGTCCGTCGCTGCTGCCCCTGCGCGATCTTTCCGAATTTTCACTTTCCCACTCGGTTGTCCGTCGGCCGCCATGCGAACACCCGTCCCCTTCCTGCTGAATTAGAACGCCACGGTCCGGTCGCGCTCAGCCACAGCCTTGATGTAGTCCGGCATGCCTTTGATAACAGCTCCGGCTACGAGATCACCCTGCCCGATCTGCCTGGCAACGGCACAGGCCCCGCAGACCCAGATGGGAATGTTGGCAGCCTGAACGGCTGCCAACAGGTCTTTCAGCGGCGTCAAATTCACCCCGACGACATGATCCGCCGAGCCCTTACGCGCTGAAGTCACCGCCTCGTTCCACAACCACAACACCACGTCGTGGCCCTGCTCCTTGGCGGTCTTGGCCGCCATAAAGGGAAGGGTCGCCATGGTCGGATCGTCTGTGCCCCGACTCCCGGAAATGATAAACGTCGCCACTAGCAACCTCCTTCGTCTGCCATTCGTCGTTCGTATCTCGTCGTTCGTCCGGAACGTTTCACGAGATACGTTTCACGCTTCCCGTTCTTACTTCGCCAAACTTCTTACATAGGCAATCAATTGCCAGACCTGCTCATCCGGCAATCCGGCGAATGACATCATGCCGGTTCCTGGAGACCCGTTCTTGATGATCCAGAACAGTTGCCCGTCCGGAAGATCTTTCATCATCGAGCCGCACGTAAAGTTTCGGGGCGGTGGAATCAGCGCCGCCCCCATGAAGCCCTGTCCATTGCCCTTCTCCCCATGACACATCGCGCACGCCACCGGCTGGGCCGTCTGGAGAAACAGCGTTTTGCCCGCCTGAACGGTCGCGTCCGAATGCGGCAACGGATTGGTTTTGGACAGGAAGTCAGCCGGCGCCTTCGCCGTTTTCCTCGGCTGCGGGCACACACCGCTCGGGCCTTCAGCACTGCCCGCCTGCGCCACGTCGGCTCCCCCTTTGAACGTAACTCGCAAATAGGCCATCACATCCGCGACACCCTGTTGTCCGATGGTCAAACCCCAGTAGGGCATATTCGGCGATTTACCCATCGCCGCACCGCCGTGATTGATCACATTGTAGAGATAGTCCGTCGGCACCTTGTCGAACGGAATGTTCGCATGGATCGCCGGCTTCGGCTCCAGGCCGGATGCGGCGGGCCCATCGCCCTTTCCGGTCGCGCCATGACATTGCGAGCAATATTCCTTGTACAAGACCTTCCCGCGATCGGCACTCGCCATTCCAAACTCAGGCGCCGTCCAGGGCTCGTAATACTTGAAGTCCTTGACGCCCTGCACCATCAGGAACCCGATGACGGCACGGAGTTGCGGTTCCGTCGCATCGGCCAGAAACTCGCCGCTGTGCGGGACAAAGTCCTGCGGATTCAACCCGAACCGGAACAGCCAATCCTTGTCGTACCGTTGACCGGCCGCCACGAGCGAGGCACTCTGCGGCCCGCCGATGAGTTTGCCGTTCTCTTCGATCAGGTGACAGCCGAGACAGGCGTGGGCCTTGTACGCCATGCCGCCGAACGTCGCATCGAACTTGCTGACCTTCGAGAGATCGAAGGCCCCGACTTTTACCCGCGGGTCTTTGTTGTGCTGTTCGAAATACTCGGCAATACCCAGGGCGTCGTCTTCGCTGACCACCGGATGCCGCGTCGGCCCCTCAGGCAAATCCCAGCGATATCCCTTTGGATACAGCGGCGCCTCTTTCCCCGTCAGGTAACGAAGCAGCCACGAGCGCTGATATTTGCTCCCGGCCCAAATCAGATCAGGCGCCTTCAAATTGAAACGCGAATCCGCTTTTCCTTCCAGGCGGTGACAACCGGCGCAATTGTTCTGAATCAGCTCCTTGACGCGAGTCTGATCACTGCCTAACAGCAAGCGGGGGAAGGAGAACAACCCCACCAATATGACCAACGCGCATCCGACAATTACCGTCCGTCTTCCACCCATGAAACACCCCTTTCTTTCGCTCCCACTGCTGTCCCGATCAGCGAGTTGCCAACCAGGCATGAATATCCGCGATCTCCTGATGACTCAGCACTGCGCCCCAGGCCGGCATCGGCCCCCGCCCGTGGAGCACCGTTTCCCAAAAGGCACCGTCATTTTTCAGAATCGTATTGCGCGCGAGTTTCGGTCCGGCGCCACCGGCCGCTCCTTCGCCATGGCAGGCCTGGCAATTGTGCGCGTAGAGCCCCGCGCCTCTCGATGCCACTCCGGTCACCGGCCCCTCAGATCCCTGACGTGGGCCTCCCGCAGGCGCCATCATGGCCAACTCTTCTTCGATCGACGGCAGATGGTCCGGCGCACCGGAATGATACCGTGCCGTCACGAATTGCAAGACCGCGGCCGCCTCGTCCTTGGACAGATCCGCTCCCCAATGCATCATCTTTTCAACCGTCACGTTCCATCGGTCGGCCGGCAGCCGTTGCTGCACGATCAGGTCGGTCGTGTGACAGACGGCGCACCGGGCATGAATCAATGTCAGGGCTTGACGAGCCTGGGCCGGCTGAATCGTTCCGCGGTCCTCTTCCTGAGCCGCCGTGATCACCACCCATCCAAGCAGCGTACAGAGCCCTGCAGCGAGCACGAACCCGGAGGTCTTTTTCGCCGTTCTCAGGGTCATGCCGCCACCGTGACAGACAGGCGATCCCATCCGTTCCATAAAAATCCACCGGGATTCCAAGGGCTGGTGGCCGGTTGTTCCTGCCCCTGCGCATCGGTGGCGCGGCAGAGAATCGCAGTGGGCCCTGGCGTGCGGGCGTTCCACACAACCTGCCATTGTCGCCAGGCATAGGGCTGCCCCTCTCCCAATAACCGGGCCTGCTCCCAGGTCTTTCCGTCGTCGCAGGACACTTCGACCTTCACCACCGGCGCCTCGCCGGCCCAGGCGACACCTTGAACCGTGACCGGCCCGATCCGTACCGTGTCTCCCTCCGCCGGAGCGGCGATGAGCGACTTAACGGGCATCTGCTCGACCGGAACCATTGCGCTTCCCGGCAACCCGGATGATAGGCGAACGGCCGTTTCCGGAATACGATAGGCCTGCTGCATGTAGTAGCCGGGCGTTTCATCAGACCGAACCGTAATCTCGGTCAGCCACTTCATGCAGGACTCCGCCATCCAGCCGGGGGTAATCACCCGCAGCGGCGCGCCATGCAGCAGGGGCAGCGGACGGCCGTTCATCTCATAGGCCAGAAGTGTATCGGGATGGAGGGCCTTTGCGAGGGGAATACTTCGGGTGAACAGCGGCACCGTCGCCAGCGCCGGCCGGTCCGCCCCCTGCAATTGCACGTGGACTCCCTGCGGTTTCACGCCGGCTCGCTGCAGCACATCGCGAAGCCGCACGCCGGTCCATTGCGCATTGCCGACCGCCCCGCGCTCCCACTGCACCCCGGGCACTTTGGGACGATGGTGCGCGCGTCCGTTTCCGCTGCATTGCAGGACGGCGGTCAGGGTGACGGCTTCGAGTTGTTGTAAGTCTTTGAGGTTGAGCGTCAGCTCCTCTTTGACCAGCCCCTTGACCGTCAGTTGCCAGGCGTCCGGCTTCACCGAGTCGGCCGGGGGAGGGCCGAAGTGACTGCGCGTGAAAAATCGCTCATTGGGTGTGAGCCAGGAGGCAAATTCCCGGACCGGTGTTTCTGCGTCGAACGGCCTGGTCACTCGCACGGTCAGAGGCCCGGTTCCCTGCCCCGCCTCACTCCCCTGCGCGGTGGCGATCGAGGAAACCCCTGACCCGGCCGCCATTCCGATGCCGATTCCTTGCAGCACCGTTCGCAACCATTCCCGTCGGGACACTGTCATCACTGTTCCTCCGTAAGATCAGATACCGTCGCCGGATGCCCGTGCGGATTCAGCTCGATGGCGATAGCGGCAGGGACCACGATCGATTGATGGACCGTACACCCGTGCGCCACCTTCAGCAGCCGTTCTCTCAGCTCGGGCGTAATTCGATGGGGCAGGCGAATGGCGAGTTGGATCTGCCCGACTCGATGCGGCGCTTCGGCTATCGTCCACTCCGCTTCTACCTTCAGTCCCTCGCGAGAGATATCGTGTCGCGCGCAGAACTGGCCGACAAAGTACCCGACACAACTCGCCACCGAACCGACAAATAATTCCACGGGACTCATGCCGGCATCGGCCCCCCCATCTTCAACCGGCTGATCCGTGACCACGCGATGCCGGTCGCTCAGGATGTCGTACCGCGCTCCCCCCTGATACGCCACACTGAGTTTCATTTCGTCCTCCTCCGCTCGCATCTCATACGTCGCATCTCGTTGTTCTTTCCCAAGAGGGGTGTGCCACGAGATACGCGCCACGAAGAGCGTTTCACTCGTTCAATAGGGTGCATCCGCCGGTTTCCCTCCCTTCGGCCAGTCATTGCCCTTGTCGGGAAAATCCGGGCGTGGCTGGGAGTTGATATACGCCGCGACGTCATAGGCATCCTGATCCGACAGGGCCCATCCTCTGGTGCGAGGCATGTTGGATTTGATGAAGGCAGCGGCCACCGGAATGCGCGCCATCTCCGCGCCGATGTTGTAAGACTGAGGCCCCCACACGGGAGGAGCCGCCATGGTGCCCTGCCCGTCCGCTCCATGACAAAATGCGCAACGGGACGTGAACACCTTGGCGCCGTTCGCCACATCCGGCGGCTTGGGCGCTTGAATCCGCGGGATGCCGCGCCAGGCCATCCGGCTTCCGGCCGGAACATCTTTCGACAACCATTCGATGTAGTCCACGATGGCCCGGAGCTTGTGGCTGTCCGACGGAATCGGCTTGCCGTTCAAGCTGCGTTCAAAACATTCATTGATACGGTCGGCCAAGGTCACAACACGACCGGTCCGCGCGCGATATTCCGGATAGGCCCGCGAGAGCCCGACATAGGACGCCGAATTGGGATCGAGCCCTGCGTCCAAATGACAATTGGCGCACGTGAGCCGATTCCCTACGTAGGGTGCGGCGAATTCCTGCGTATGAACGACGAGCTCATACCCCAGCCGGATCTGCTCCCCGCGCTGGCCGCCGGGGATGGAATCGGGGGAGGGATGGCTGAAGAGGGCATCAAGCCTGTCCGGCTCGGCTTGACTCATGGCAGACTGTGCGCCGCTGCGTGTTTCCTTCGAGTCGACGCAACCTGCCATGAACGCGACGATCATGATGGCGCTGAACAATATGTGTTTCATACGTAGATAGTCTCGCAAACTACATACCACGTCGACAGGAGCTCACCTACGAGAATTAGCTTTCGACTTGCCCTACGGGGCATGCGTACCGGCATACTTGGCGACAAAAGCCACAGTCCCTCCCGCCCGCCTGCGGCATCGTGCTACAGAGAACTCAGACACCACCGTCTTGAATGTGGTGATTAGGGACAGGTTTGTGGAAAAGGATTCGGGAAATAATCAGTCTCGCGGATCCACTGCCAGATCAGGGTTTGAGCGAGCGAATGTAGGCAATCACATCGGCCAACTTCTCCTCATTGAAGGCGGCCGCATAGCCGATCATGGCTGTGCCGGGACGCCCCTCCTCAATCACCTTGCGCAACTGCGCATCGGTCTTCTCCTGCGTCGCCTTGGCCGTGAGATTGGCGGGGGGCGGCGCCAGGTAGGCCGCCATGTCGCTGTCACCTTTTCCAGCCGGCCCATGACAATTCTGGCAACTCTCGCGATACAACTTCTGACCGGCCTCGGGATTCCCCTTTCCGGAGGCGGCCAAACTGATCGGAATCGTTCCCAGCGCACACAGCAGCGTGAGGCTCAAACTAACTGTAGTTCGCATGACGATTCTCCCCCAAAAGGTTTCCAGGAATAGACTCATCTGCTCCCGCCTTACGTCGCCCGCTTCAAACTCAACATGTAGCTGGTCAAGTCATTGAGCTGTTGATCGGTGAGCGGGAACTTCGGCATGAACGATCCCGGCGATACGGATTGCGGATCGCGGAAATGCTTCAGATGCCACGCCCGGTCCGGCCTGGTGTCCCCGATCGTGGACAGGTCGGGGGCGACGGCGCCTCCTTCACCGTGAATGCGATGACAGCCGACACAACCGAGCTGGGCATACATCGCCCGCCCCTGAGCGATGGCCGGATCGGTTCTCGGCACGGCGTACAGATTCTTGAGCGAGATGCCTAAGAGGCCGAACACGACGAACAGAAAGAGCAGGCCGCTGCCCAGCGCTACCGGACGCCGGATGGGGTTGCGAACCGGATTGCGATCGATGAACGGCCAGCACAACATGATCAAAATCACGCAAAGAGGCAGGACCCAAGTCGCAAGCGGCTCAAGCGGCCCGTGTACGTATTTGAGCAACTCGTAGTAGAAGAGAAAGTACCATTCGGGCACCGGCACGAAGTTCGTATCGGACGGGTTGGCTTTATCCGTCAGGGGCAGGGGGATGCTGAACGCCAGCGTAGCAACCACGAGAAACACCGCGGCGATCACTACCGCATCCATGTAGACCTGCCTGGGAGCGAAGGTCTCGCTGCTCAGCGAGGCCCGATCGTCGGTCCAGGGTCCGGCCGGCCCCACCCGCCGCAGCACAAAGAGATGCAGCGCGATCCCGCCGATCAGGATGGCGGGGAGAAACAACACGTGGATCGCAAAAAACCGCGAGAGCGTCAATGCCCCGAGGATTTCTCCTCCTCGCAAGACCCGTGAAAAGAAATCACCGATGAGCGGAACCGTGCCCACCATGTTGATGCCGATCTGCGTCGCCCAATAGGCAGTTTGGTCCCAGGGCAGCAGGTAGCCGGTAAACGCAAAGGTCATCACGACGAGGAACAGCACCACCCCGACCATCCACATCACTTCACGAGGTTTTTTGTAGGCGCCATAGAGAAACGTCTGGAGCATGTGGAGGCCGATCGCCACGACCATCGACGACGCGCCCCAGTGGTGAAGCCCGCGCACGAACCAGCCGAACGTGATGTCGGTTTCAATGAATCTGACGCTGTCGTAGGCGTGGTCCGGCGTGGGGGCATAATAGAGCGCGAGGAACATACCGGTGGCCGCCTGGAGGACGAACAGAAACAGCGTCACGGAACCGAAGACGTAAATCCAACTGGCTCCACCGGGGATCGGCTCATCGAGCAGCGTACGTTGCACCGGCTTCAGGTTCAACCGACGGTCGAGCCAATCGTACAGGCGAGACGGCATATTCCTCGTGGGACGCGGGTTATAACTCCACACTCTGTGGAAGACCGGATTTGAAGTCTTGGTACATCACGAGGAGCCGGCCGCCCTCCACCTTTGCAGGAAGCCTGTCCAGCGGGCGCGGAGCAGGCCCCCCTAACACCTGGCCGTTCACATCAAACGAACTGCCGTGGCAGGGGCACAGAAACTTCTTTTCTGCGTCGTCCCAGCGATACCCGCATCCCAAATGGGTGCAGATCGGCGAAAACACCGTCACCTCGCCTTGCGGTTGCTTCACGGCCCACACCGCTTTATGCGACGTGGCTTCCAGCCAACCGTCACGCACAGTCGTGACATGATCCAATTGTGTGGGGCGCCCCGCCGGCAATGCATCGACAGGACCGACATCCACCCACGCCCGTCGGCGGCGTATGAAGGCCGGAGAGATCAGCGAGCCGAGCAGCGGAACAGCCAACCCCACCCCGACCACAGCAGCCGCGGCAACCGTCACCCAGTGAAAAAATGTCCGCCGTGACCCGACCGGAGTGGAAAATCCTCCCTCCGGCCGGTGATCAGGCTCTTCTTGATGGCTCACAAGTCATTCCTGCCTGCCGCTCGATCGCCTTACTGCTTACGACTTTTTCCCCGCATTGAGCGGACAGGTATTAATCCCCAACAACGTCCATACCGGGCAGAACCCCAGCGCGCCTGTGACCAGCGCAATCGTTCCCATTGCCAGCGCAATCCCCATACCGACCGGCGGTAGCCCGGCGAAAACACCGATGCCGATCAACAGGATGCCGAGCACAATCCGGACCGGCCGTTCAATACCACCTACATTGCATGACATCACAGCACCTCCTTGGTTGCGATCACGCTCTCGGCCGCCGGCTTTCGACCATGCGCATTCGGATTCACAGACTGCCGGTTACTCGCTATCTCGATGGGTATGAGTCATCGCAGAAGAAATGGATTCAGTGTTCACTCAACCGACCTGCTCTCGACGCTCCAAATCTCCCCCCGATGCCGACGCCTGATCGCGGACCGCTACTTCGTTGTCGCAAACCGATACATGTCATGGCAGGTGGTGCAGCGCGCCGTCATACTCGACAGACGATTGAGAATTTGTACGGAGGATTCCCCCTGCGCAATGCCGTCAGCCAGATGATCCATATCCTTATGAATGGACATGCCCATTTGTTTAAACGGCAGAGGGAGTTTCAACATGACGGCGGGATTGACGTCTGCCGCCATCGCCATGCCTGCCGAGCGGGCTGCGGCTTCTGCGGCCTTGAGGTTTTGGTCCGGGCTTCCCAATACCGTCACCACCCCATGCACCGACTTGAGCAATTGCCGCATCTCCGCCAGGATCAGATCCCGCTCCGCCGGCGCCAGGAGAATTTCCGTGCGCCCGTCGGCCCCCGGCCTGGTATGCCCCTGTACGAACAACGCCACAATCACGCCCACCGTGACCATCCATAACACTGCGGTTCCCAGCCCAAGCACGCGCCAGTTCATCAGACAATCCCTTCCATTCGGTTACGGTAGTGTGCGATTGGCGTTACTCCCGAGCACTCGTACGTAGGCCGTCACGTCACGGATCTCCTCGTCGGAGAGGACGAATTTCCAGGCTCCCATGGCAGTATCTTTCCGTCCGTCGTGAATGGCTTTCATGAGAGATCCATCCAGCTTGCTCTGCACGGCCGGAGCGCTGAGATCGGCGACCGGCGGATTAAACTTCATGTAGGCATCGCCCTTCCCATCGACTCCATGGCAACGGATACAGAGATTGGTAAAAAGCACTTTGCCTTTGGCCACATTCCCCCCGGCCGCATACGAACCGCTGCCGACCGCCGCAATGAGGAGCATCGACAGGAGAACCGGACCGGTGACTCTGGCGTTCATCATCTTCTCCTTTGCAAGGAGCTGCCGCACACCCGTGGCACCCCACATACGACGATGAGAATGCGATCCTCGTGCCAGTTGAACAGGAAGGGACAACCAAGGGAAATAAGAGAAACAGGGTGAGAGTAACCGATTCGCGGAAGAACTCGACGCCCAGCCGGGCGGGCCGTGGAGAGAATCACCCCACCACCCGATCCCGGCTGGCGCAGGATGCCACAATCCGGAACGTCAGGCGATGGTCGGTTCAAGGGTGATGCGTGTTTTCATCGAATTCGAGATCAGGCAGTTGGCTTCCGCCTTCTCGATGAGCTCCTTGGCTTTCGCCGCATCGCTTCCCGACTGAAGCGCAATCTGCGGACGCAACGTAATCACGGTGACCTGAAACTTTCCCTCTACGAGTTCCAATCGTCCTTCCGCCTCACAGTGGTACGACGTGAAGGTCAATCCGGCCCGTTCGGCGACCGCCAGAAACGTCGTCATCAGGCAGATATTGGCCGACGCCACATACAAGTCCTCCGGCGACCAGATCCCCTCATGTCCTTTGAACTCCGGAGGTGTCGCCACCTGGATATCCGGTTTTCCTTCGCAGGTAATCGTTCCTTTTTTCTGTTCCGTCCATTTCACGGCCGTTCGATACGTATAGACCTTACTGCGAACTTCCATCGTTCCCTCCGGTATGGTTTATGATGTGGGACCACAGCCTACCACCGCATCACCGCCCCTGCGATCGATCGGACGGCCAGATATTTTTGGCGCACCAGGCCCGGCAATCGTTGATCGCCGGCCCCCTCACCCGCACCTCATGCGAATGCCTTCATTACCGCCTGGCCTATAGGTGAAAATCCCCTGCAGCTTCCGGCTGGTACAAGACTTCCTTGATACGCACGGTTCGCACCCCCGCCGGCACGGACCAGTCCACCGTCTCACCCGCGCGGGCCCCCAACAGAGCGGTCCCGATCGGCGCAAGGATGGACAGCTTCTTCTCCTGGATCCCGGCATCAGAAGGAAATACGAGCGTGTAGACCGTTTCCATGCCGGTCTCGACGTCTTCGATCCGGACTTGGGAATTCATCGTGACCACATCATGGGGAACGGCGGACGGGTCCACGACATGGGCGCGATCGAGCTCATTCTCCAAGCTCTCCAGATGATCCCGGTCGCGCGCCTCGATACTGATGCGAGCCTTCAGGACGTCTCTGAGTCGGCTCAAGTCAACTTCGGTAATATAAATATCGCGCTGGTTCATGGCTCTACTCCCTTAATGTCCGCCGCACTCATCGCTTGCGGCACGATCCGACGGTGGCCCGCGGCGAATTTCGGCGTCTTCACCGTTAAGATCGGACAGGTTGCCCGGCGCAACACCGCCTCCGCCACGCTTCCGAACCGTTGCGCGGAGATGCCGCGGCGGCCATGGGTCCCCATCACGATCAGATCGGAGCGATGGCGCAACGCGGAGGCAAGAATCGCATCGGAAGCCATACCCCCTGAAATCTCGACGTCGGCTGCCAATCCGAACGAGGTCACGAGGGTCTGGAGTTCCGCCAGTTGCCTGTTCCAATGGTCTCGTTTTCGCGCCTCCTGTTCGACTACACCCAGGCCGCAATCCAAGTCGTAGCAGACCGGTTCCAACACATGCATCAGCGTAACGGTGGCGCCGAGGCCGTTCGCAAGTTGAATGGCATATTCGACGGCATCCAGCGAGGGACTTGAAAAATCCACCGGCGCCAGGATGTGCCGGATCGACGTCTCTCCGATTGCCGCAGAGGGCTTGCCTCCTTCTTCACGCAGCCCTGGTACCGCGAGCACCGGACAGGGCCCTTCTGTTACCACCTGTTCTACTGTGCTGCCGATCAGCCCATACAGCAAGTTGGTACGTCCCTGGACGCCCAACACGATAAGCTCTGCCCCCTCGTTCTTTGCAGCCACACTAATGTGCTCTGCCGGATTCCCCAGAACCAGCCGCACCTTGGCGGAGACGCCACACCGCGCCAGATCGTCACGCACCTGCTCCAACTGCCGCGCAGCCTCAGCCCGCGCCTGCACAACCGCGACCAGGGATTCCGCCTCGGCACTCAACCGGTGGGGTGCCTCGATCACATGCAGAACCTCCAACCTGGCTCCCCAGCGGGAGGCAAGATAGACGGCATAGTCCTGCGCACAGACTGCGCCATCAGAAAAATCGGTCGCCAGAAGGATCCGTGTCATCAGTGGCTTAGTCATGATAGCTCCCCTGAAACGGTTGGGCGACTGTTCCCGTGGAGGCGACCGGTCTCCGGCAAGCGGCGACGGCGGGTCGATCAAGGAGCGGTGCGCGTGAGTGGTGGCAATCGGAACGCCGACGATCAACGGCTGATAGCGCCCTTCACGAGCAAGACAAGTGCCAGCGACGCTCCCGTTTGCGCGCTTGGTCTCTTGCTTATTTTCTGGGCAGGTAGCAGGCAGAGGGCCCCGATTCCAATCCCCCACTGTTGCCATTTGCAGCAGAGGCCCTTCGCACCATGAGGCAATACACCCCGCCACGACGAGATTGCATCACCTGGTCGCATTGTGCCGGTGCGTGCGATTCCGATCTACACGACATGCGTTTCATCCTCTTCCTTACGATATCTCCGTCGACCGGTGCTCGGCCTCCGCCGTCTTGAACGGCGTCTTGCTGAGCTTCACGGGCCGCCTCAGTAATCGGACCTGTTTTTCGTCGAGGAAGGACAGCCACAGCATTGTCCCCCACACAACACAGGTGATCCCTCCCACTGCCAACAGCACAAGCATGTCGTCACCCCTTCTCGCTCGGCCGCTCGATATAGGCCGAGGGGGCTCTTACTGAGACAGATTCAGCAGAGACAAACCCCAGAAGACCATCACCCCCATTGCGCCAACGACCAACAACAGCAGCAGCGTGACCGGCACGATGGTAGTCTGTTTGTTCATCTCGTTCACCTTTCATGATCCGCCCGAGACGGGATCCTCGTCGCCCCGCCCCGTCACGATGTCACTGTAGCCGCAGAACATGAATCGCCGATGAACAGAGCATGAAGAATTCCTCCATGAATATTGTTTCATGGAGGCTCCATTCGCACGTGAGATTCGTCTGGTATCAAGCGTCGGAAGGCGAGGCACTTGGAAGGGGGCTGCGACAGGCGGCGGTCGTTGTTGACGGTACCGCTCTCAATCCCTACGGCTGGTGCTCATGGTGATGCAGAGACCTTCGATCAGGCAGGGCCTGTTATCCCCACGACAACGTGCTCGCGCGCAGAACCTGGGTCAGCCCCCAGAGCAGAAAAAGCCCATAGACCGTACCGAAGAACCAGGGGAAGCTGATCGCACGATGCGCCCACCATTGACGATGTTGCCTGAATGCCCAGGAGGGCTCGAAGGAGCGCGGCTCATTCGTGTCCTCGACGATCGTCTCACGATGTTCGCGGAGTCGATAGAGACTGCTCACCGGCTTTCGTTCGCGCCATTCAGGCATAGTCTCGATACCCCGTAGCTGCCACTCCCAGAGCGCATTTTGCCCGGAGAACCGCCCGAGCACGATCGCCATCTGCACACTCATGAGGATCCCGATGACACTGAACAATACGATGATGAGGGTAAAGGGAAGCGCCAGTGATTCTCGTGACACCAGCAATCCGATCACTGCGACAAAAATCGAATTGGCGGTCAGATAGTCCGACAGCATCGTGTGATAGTCCCGCACGCCGGACGTCCACAACGTCAGCAGATGGGCGTAATCGGATCGTAACCCATCTTGCTCCTGGGCCATCATCTTACGCTCCATTGACGTCCTGTCCGACCAGCCGATACGCATTGCGCAGATACTGCCCCACCATGCGCTGCGTGTTGAAGAACGCCCCGTTCACGGCAATGGCATGCTTCATGATCTCGATGAACCCCTCCCGGTCTTTGTAGAAACAGGGCATGACCCGCTGCTCAAGCTTGTCGTACAGAGCCCGGGCATGGCAGGCCTCCATGTCCTCCGCGGGCGAACCGCAGGCCTCGATCTTCTCACCGATCGACCAGCCCGTGACCCCTTCGATATGGCCCTCGACCCACCAGCCGTCCAACACGCTGAAACTCGGAACCCCGTTCATCGCCGCCTTCATGCCGCTCGTACCGGAGGCTTCCATAGGCGGAAGCGGCGTATTCAACCACACATCGACGCCGGCGCAGAGGAGACGTGCCAGCGTCATGTCGTAATTGGCGAGATAGGCCACCGACAGCTGCCCGCGCATGCCGTAAATGCGATGGATCATGTCTTTGCCCGCCTGATCCTGCGGGTGCGCCTTTCCCGCAAAGACGAATTGAATCGGGCCTGCCTCTTTCAGGAGCCGCCGCAACCGTTCGACATCGTGAAACACCAGGGTCCCCCGCTTATACGCAGTCGCGCGGCGGGCGAAACCGATGGTGAGGACATCGCGATCGAATCCCGCGTTGGTCTGACGGTTCACTTCGTCCACCAAGGCCAACTTGGCGTCCTGATGGGCCCTCCAGACTTCAGCGCCGGGAATACTGATGGCATAACGAAGCGACAATTGATCGTAGCGCCAGTCGGGCAAATGACGGTCATAGAGATTTTGAAACGAAGGCGCGGTCCAGGTCACGGCATGCACGCCGTTGGTAATGGAATGGATCGGATAGCCGGGATACAACGAGTGGGACACCTCTCCGTGCCGCATGGCGACCCCGTTGACGAACCGGGATCCTCGCAAGGCCAGCAAGGTCATGTTCAACGCGCCCTGGTGCTGGCAGGCCTGCACGAGATCGCATCGCCGACTCCCCAACACCCGATGCGCGAGTTCCACGGGAAACTGGTCGTGCCCCGCCGGCACCGGAGTGTGCGTGGTGAACACGCACTGTTCCCGCACCTGCTCGATCACCTCCGGCGGCACATCTCCGTTCCGCAGTTCCGTCCCGATGGCCGCCTCGATCAACGCCAGGACCAGCAGCGCCGCATGCCCTTCGTTGAGGTGGTAGCGAAAGATGTTTCCGTACCCCAACGCGCGCAGGAGAGCGAACCCCCCGAACCCCAGGATCATTTCCTGGCACAAGCGGTAATGCGAGTCTCCGCCGTAGAGCGTATCCGTGATGGTCCGATCCCAGGGACTGTTTTCGGGCAGATCGGTATCGAGCAGATACACCGGCACGGTATGGCCCGACATGCCGGTAACGTGATGCTGCCAGGCACGCACGTGCACGGCCCGGCCCTCGATTTCGACAGAGACTCGCGGCTCCATCGGTTCGGCGAAATCGTCGACCGCCCAGGCCACCGGCTCCTCCGACTGCCACCCCTTCTGATCGAGTCGCTGATAAAAATAACCCCGCCGGTGGAGCAGCGTGACACCGACCATCGGCACGCCCAGATCGGCCGCGGAACGAATGGTGTCGCCGGCCAGCACCCCGAGTCCTCCCGAGTAGGTCGGCATCAACGGATTTAGGCCGATCTCCATGGAAAAATACGCCACGAGGGTGTGGCTGTTCTGCTGGGTCATGAGGCCTCCAGCACCTGCTTGATCAGCCGAAGCTCATCGCGCACCAGCCGCGGCATGAGAAAATGCCGGCGCACATGTTCACGCCCGGCCCGGCCGAACTCTCCACGTTCGCCCGGTCGCTGCAGCAGATGGAGCAGCCGCTCCGCGCAGGCGTCCACACTGTCGACCAGATTCTTCTGAAAGGGCTCGGGGAATTGCATGGGAATGCCTCCGGTGTTCCCGGCAACCACCGGCTTCTCCTTCCATAACGCTTCGGACACGACCAACCCGAATCCCTCCCGCAAGGACTTCTGGATCACCACATCACAGCCACGCTGGAACGCATTGACCTCCATGCTCCCCACCCCGGCGAGATTCGTGAAGACGAATAGGTCCGGGTCCTTCGCGGCTTCTTCTTCAACTCGATCCAGAATCTCCCAGCCCTCCGGATCGTCGCCCGCCATCGCACCGATGAGTACCAGTTGAACGGTTGGAATGGCCTCTTTCACCAGGCGGTAGGCCCGGACGACCCCGAGCGGATCCTTCCAGGGATCGAACCGCGAAACCTGCAACAGCAACGGCCTCGCCGGATCCACCCCGGAGTCCGCGATCGCGCGCCGACACAAGTCTTCAGGCAAGTCCATGTTCTTCGTGGCCAGGGGATCGATGGCCGGGGCAATGAAGGCCACCCGCTTCGCCGCCAACTGAGGTAGGACGAACTGGCTCAGGGTAAAGACGACCGCCTCATACTCTTCAAGCAACGGCCGCAAAAACTGACTGACCTCTTTATCAGGCGCCGAGCTGTCGATATGGCACCGCCAGATCCATTTGGCATCACGGGGCCCGGCAAAATGTCGAATGGCCGCCGGCTGCGGGTCGTGCACGATATACACATCGTAGTCATTGCCGAGCGCCTTGGCGCTGCGTTCATTGACCTTGAGGTACAGGTCCTGCGCCGCTTTCCCTAAGCCGTAGTGCCCGCCTTGCAGTGCGTTATGGAACGCCTTGGTGATGGCAAAAAAATCCGGTTCGCCATGGATCAAGCGCCAGTCCGCCTGCACACCGAGCGCCTGTAACATCGGCACATACCGCGCCAATAGTTCCGCCACGCCCCCGCCGGCCGCCGTAGAGTTCACATGACAGACTTTGACGCCCTGCAGTTCTTTCGCGAGCGTCCTCAGCTCCTCATAGGCCTCCTCGCTCATCAGTTTTCGGTACCCATCCAGATTGGCTTGTATCGATCCGCATCGTCGTCCGATGCCGACTTTCGGCAACTGCGTCTTCAATTCCATTGTCCCTGAATCTCCCTCATGAATCCGTCTCCGAACTTCTATCGCTGCTCTTCTACCCGAACGTCACGCGAACCCAATCACCAAGGTAGTGCGTGATCGCGACCACACAGAGTCCGATCACGACATGCTCCCCGATCACCTTCCAAGGCGGGACCCGCTGCGCACGCGCCAACGCATAACTGAGCACCGCCAACAGCGACAACCCCCAGACGAGGCTGGCCGCTACAGCCAGATCCAACGGCATGAACAACACCGGAACCGCAAAGGTTGCGGCGATCACGAATTTCGCCGTGAAGGTCGCCAGAGTCGACTCCCAAATCTCATTCGTATTCCCGTGATTCTTGGATTCCTCCGCGATGTGGATGCCCAACGCATCGGACATGGCGTCGGCGACCGCAATGGTGAGCAGCCCGCCCAGGACCACGGACTTCGAATGGGTGCCCGCATGCAGTCCCACCATCAACCCCAACGTGGTAATCACGCCGGAGGTAAGCCCGAAACTGAACCCGATCTTAAACGCGGTGCGCATACCCCATACCTTGTCATCGCGGCAGACCGTCTCAGAGGGAGCAGGATGTCGGAGTCGAGGATCAACAGGCGTCCTTCCCCGCTCCTCTCAGACAGGATGAGATCCAGTCATTCAGCGATTCAAGCACCCGGGTCACCGCCCGATTGGCCGCCAGCACGCCTCCATAGGCATCCTCACTCGGAGCCGACTCGAACGATTCAAGACTCCTGGCGCCCATGATGCGTTGCTCTTTCGTTTCCGTCAGTTGGGCGCGCAACCGTATCCTGGTGCCGCTCGGGCGCTGCAGAAACTCCTGTTGCACCACCAGGCCGGAAATGTCCAGCCGGTAATCTCCCCGGG
This sequence comes from Nitrospira sp., assembly GCA_024998565.1. Taxonomy (NCBI): domain Bacteria; kingdom Pseudomonadati; phylum Nitrospirota; class Nitrospiria; order Nitrospirales; family Nitrospiraceae; genus Nitrospira; species Nitrospira sp. The sequence goes on along the minus strand of JACOEM010000006.1, from coordinate 128,202 downwards.
CCGCCGTCGGCATCGGTACCACCACACGCCAGACGCTCGCGCGCGCCAGCGACTGCAACAGCAAGGGCGCCAACATCCGTGGCGGGGTATCGACCCACACATGGGTGGCGTAGTAGTTCACTTCATACGGCCGCTGGAGATAGGCCATACGCGGCTGTTCGAATCCGGCTTCCGCCTGCGGCACTCCCACGACCAGAACGCCATGGACTCCCGGCGGCCCCATTCGAGAGCTCGCCGACGAAACAGCCTCGTCGATCGCCAGCACGAACGTATGGACTGGGTTGTCTCCCGATCGCGGCACGACACAGGCCGTCAGCGCGCAGGACCACAGCAGGACTCCGACCCAGTTCATGACGCGCCGGTTCACACCCACATGCCCCTCACTCGCCGGGTCCCTTCGTTTGAGCGGATCGGCCAAGGACCAACACATTCGGTTGCCGTTCGACCTGCTGCGCCACACGATTCAAGGTGGCGGTCAGTTGCCGGAGCTCCGTGACGAGCAGCCCCGTATCGGCCAGCGTCTGCCGCGAAAACTGTTCGATGCCGGGCCGACTGGCGCCGACCATCTCTCCGACCGAGCGGCTTGTCCGCGATAAGTCTTCCGTCATCTGCTGCAATCCGGCCGCGCTCCTGCTCAGACGCTCCACCAGCGCGGGAAGCTGTTTACCGAGTTGCTCCGTCATACGCGCCGACTGATCGGCCGCCTGCACCGCCTGCTGAACTCCGCGGTCCATCTGGCCGCTGCGCTCCGCCAGCACTTTTGTGACCTCCGACAGATCTTTCAGGATCTGCTTCAGGGCCGTCCGATTGTCTTCATCCAGCGCAGAAGAAGCATTTTGGGCGAGCCCGTTCAGATTGGCCACGAGGGTCGACAGGCCTTGATCCGACAACAGTTTCGCCAGCGTCCCGTCCAGACGACCGAATAACGAGGGCACGCTCTTGATGACCGGATAGTCTTGCCCGGCAATCGACGTCAGGAGAGGCGCCTCCCGGGAACCACCGGTCAAATTGAGCGTGACCAATCCCGTGAGCCCTTGCGTGACCAGCACAGCCTGCGTATCGGTCTTGATGGGTGTCCCGACGACGATGTCCAGCATCACTCGCACCTCTTCGGCATTCTCAGGGTTGAGAATGACTTGTTTCACCCGCCCGACATCCACCCCGCGATACTTCACGGTCGAATCGACGCTGAGTCCGGCGACGGATTCACGCGTATAGACATAATACCGATCGTAGATCCCGCGATAATCGGTTTTACCCAACCAGAAAATCGCACCGAGGATCGTGGCGCCCAGCAGGACGACGAACGCGCCGACCAGGATATAGTTGACCTTCGGTTCCATCCGCCACCTCTCAATCCCGGTGCAGCCCCGTTCCGGAATGATTCAGATGGGCCGCACGCCCGCGGGGACCGTGGAAATAGCTCCGGATCACCGGATCGTCCGAACGGGCCAGCGCGTCCATCGTTCCCAACCCAAGCACCTGCCCTTCGCCCAGGACCGCCACCCGATCTGCAATGCGCCACAACGAATCCAGATCGTGCGTCACCATCACGACGGTCAGACCCAACAATCGTTTCAACTCCAGGACCAGATCGTCGAATCCTGCGGCAATCATCGGGTCGAGTCCGGCCGTCGGTTCGTCGAGAAACAGCAGCTCCGGATCCATGACGATCGCACGGGCCAGCGCCGCGCGTCTCCTCATCCCGCCGCTGAGCTCACTCGGGAATTTGATCGCGCTGTCCGGAGGCAATCCGACCAGGGCGATTTTGAGCGCCACGATATCCCGAATCGCTTCAGCGCTCAACGGCGTATGCTCACGAAGCGGCACCGCCACGTTTTCCGCCAGGGTCATGGAACTGAACAGGGCGCCATGCTGGAACATCACGCCGAACCGGCGATGCAGCGGGCTTCCGTTCGAATGTGTCAGTTGACGACTGTCTGTGCCCAACAGACGAATCGTCCCCGTCGTCGGAGTCAGCAATCCGATGATTTCCCGCAACAAGGTCGATTTTCCGCAACCGTTGCCGCCTGCAATGGCGAACACCTCGCCACGCACGACCGTAAGGCTCACATCCCGATGCACGACCGCCGTGCCGAACCGCGTGGAGACATGGCTGACCTCGATCACGGGAGTCTCAGTTTGCACAGCTACAGACATGACACCTGTCACTCCCCAAGATTAGGTCGGGCCGGAGAACGGATTTCAAACATCTTGGTAGCCCGGATTACTCATGAATGCCGTCGCGAGGCATCCGAGACCGAAGTCCGCCAGGGCGTCTCGCAAGCGAGGCCGACGCAGGCGTATCCGCGATACGTTGAGGAGGCCGAACGAGAAACGCCCTGCCGGACGAAAGTATCGGATGACGCAGCAGGTATTCATGAGTGGTCCGGGCTATAGGTCCCACCAGTTGAGCAAGATGCTGCAAATCGCATCGAAGATGATGACGAGAAAAATACTTTGCACCACACTGATCGTCGTATGCCGGCCCACATCATCCACCCCGCCGCGAATCTGGAACCCCTGATAACAGCCGACCAGCGCGATGATGACAGCAAAGAAGGGCGCCTTGCCGAGACCGATGAGCATATGTCGTAGCGCCACGGCCTCCTCAAAGCGCGAAAGAAAGGCGGTGAAACTCACGTTGAGCTGATTCGACGCGATCAACATGCCGCCGAAGACACCCAGCACATCGGCATAGGCCGTCAGAAGCGGCAGCGCCACGACCAATGCCAGGACCCGCGGCAACACCAACAGCTCGATCGGCGACAGGCCGAAGGTTTGCAGCGCATCCAGCTCCTCGGTCACCTTCATCGTGCCGATCTGCGCCGCATAGGCCGACCCGGACCGCCCGGCGATCAGAATCGCGGCAATCAGCGGGGCGATTTCCCGCAACAGCGAGATGCCCACCAGATCCACGATAAAAATATTCGTTCCGAACTTCCGTAGCTGCTCGGCGCCCTGGTAGGCAATCACCACACCAATGAGAAACGTCAGCAGTCCGGTGATCGGCAACGCATTGACCCCGTCCAGTCGAAGGCTATTCAGGCAACTGCGCCAACGCATGCGACCGGGCGACGCCACCAATCGCACCAGCGCCGTCGCACTCTCCCCGAGAAACTCCAGCGCCCGGGCGCCCTGGGCGACACGATTCCGGATCGACACCCGAAACCGTTCACTCCCGTTCGACCGCGGGGCGACCTCAGCCACCATCGCGGCCCAATGGGACGACACCAGACTCATCAGCTGCGCATAATCAGGCCGCAGGCCTTCGATCGAGACCTCGCACCCCTGCCGCCTGGCGTCCATCAATGCGCGATACAACACGACCGCCCCGCCGGTATCGAAGGCCTCAATGCCGCTCGTCTCAAAGACCAGCGGGTTTCGAGCGGGCCAAGCCATTCCTCTGAGCGCACGTTCAACCGGCGCCACATCGGGCATGGTCCAGGCTCCCCGACAACGGAGCGTCCGGCCCTCCAGCCACGTCACACCCGCCGGCTGCTGCTGGTTAGCCATTTGGTTGACCGCGCTTCATTCGCCGCTTCGACTCGCGCCTTAGACCTGATTCTGTTCGCGCAACGCCGTAATGAGTTCTTTTTTACTGACCAGCAGCGCACCCAGCCCGAACAGCACCGTCAACAACGTCAACAGCCCTCCGACCACCGGAATGAGCGACAGCACCGAATACAGGACCAGCCCCGCCACGAAGGGCCAGGCAAGCGACGACGAATCATCCTGCCGGCGAATCAGCATTTGTCCCACATAGGTGATGGCGTAGACTCTCGCCAGATAGACCGTCGCGCCATACAGGGCGAGCAGAAACAAGCCGATCGGAAGCGCAAACAAGGTAACAACGAAACTCAGCGCTATCACCGGCGTCGCGACCAGAGCGGCCGTGCCCCAACCGAGAGCGGCTGTCGGACGTTCACGAATCATCGCGGTGGCCCGCCTGGCAAACAGCGGGTAGACCCGTAAGAGCACCAATCCCAAGATCAACGTCGAGACGAATCCGATGAATGCAGCCATGAGCCGGATGCCGACGAGCCCCTGGCGCGCCCGTTCAATGCTCCACCCTTCGGGCAACGGCCGTTGCGTAATCGGGCCCCGAACCGTCGCCTCTTCATCGATGGAGGGGGCCGCTTCACCCCAGTACCTCAGCCTGCCACCGACCGCGGCCTTCGAGGTGAGACGCACCGACCCCGCCGCCACGATCAAATCTCGCTCAATCTGGTTTGAAAGCGTCGCCTTCCAGGCACCGACCCTCGCATCCCGACCCACAGACCCGGCAAGTTGCACATGGCCTCCGCCGGCGATGAGGTTGTCCCGCACCTTGGCCGTCTCGGTCAGATGCACGTCTGCGCCGCCGAGGGTGGCATTCCTCCCGATGGTTCCACTCACCGTCACCTGCGCACCGGCAATTCTGGCATCCTGAGCCACGGTGCCGGACAGGATCACTTTGGCTCCCGCCACGATCACATCGCCGTTGACCACTCCATCGATCAGCACCTCACCACCGGCGGCATAGAGATCGCCGTTGACGATGCCGGAAATTTCCACATGCGGGCCGAAGGCGAAATAGTCCCCCTGCACAACCTGCCCCGCGCGTAACACGGCCCGCTCCTTCCACGGCGCGCGAGACGACGGTTCATCGGCCTGAGCCGTGGCAGGCAGCATGCACAGGAGCAACAACATCATGATACGTGTCGTCATGTGAGTTCCCTCCGAAAGTGCCGCAGGCACACCCGACCCTTGAACCGCACTCAACGTGGCAGGACGCCGGCACCGAATCGATAGACCAGATCCCCGCCGAAATAACTCGCAATCAACAACAATAGCCCGCCGCTCAGGCCGATGACCAGCACCAGCCTCGGCTGTTCGCGAATCCAGCCCCAAAAGGAGGCCAGCCGCAACCCGAGCAGGCCGAGAAATATCCAGAACACCGAGCCGCCCAGCTCCTCATGAATTTCAATGGCCTGTTTCGGGATGCCGCTGCGCTCCACCGCCTCCTCGGCGAAGTGCCCGGTGAGCACCGCCGCTCCGGCTGCCAGAATACCGAGGATCAGGAGGGATAAACTGGTCTCCCGGAACTGTTCAGTCCGCCATCGAAACGCCAACGCATCGAACAGTGTGCTTGCCAACAGCAATGCAATAGGAAAATGGACGACCATCGGATGAATCGGATGCACGTTTGCTCCTTTGCTCAACAGGGTCACTCAGCCTGGGCCCATCCGGAATCGCTAACGCGCCGATGACTGGCCGAAGATCGGCGCCATCCAGATCGGAAGTGCAAGGATGGAACCTTCCTCCTTCTCGGCGCAGAGGCAGCCGAAAGCTTACAGCAAGACCGGAGAAGGATATTCGAGAGTATGAGACGAGAGGCCGGAATCGGGGAGGACTGCTACAGAGGGACTCCTTGGCTCTGTGGCAGAATGCAACAGAGCCAAGGGATCAAAACATGACACCGCAATTAACCTGGCATCGAACGGCGCGTCGCTCGCCCCGCTCACAGCACCGGAGCTGAGGTCTGTTCCTGCACAGAAAGCAAGAATAGATGTTTGCGGCCGGGTTGTCGAAACTCCTGCAGCGTTCCCACGACCAACCCCGCTTGTGCTTGCAGCGCAGCGGCATGTTGCTCCTCAGTCACCACCCGGATGGTCCCATGTGTGCGCACCGCATCACGCACCGCATCCTGACTCGGTAGATCCGGCACCACATTGTCCCGCTTCAGATAATACAGGGCATCTTCATTCTTCGGCCACCCCGGGATATACATGAACAGGGCGGGCTGAGTGCCCAGAGCCAGGGTTTTGATTTCCTCCACGGCCTTTCGGGGCGATGCGGCCTGATCGATCGCGGGAAACACGTAGTTCACCACCAGCACCACATAGGCTATCGCCAGGGCTCCGACCATGCCGAGTGCCAGACGTAATCGAGATCGGACCACGGCATAGAGGAGCACGCCGGCCAATGAGACGATCGTTACAATGAACATCGGAGACACCATGGGGGACGACACCAGCCAGCGTCGGCGAAGCGGGGCTGCGCCGAAGAACATCCCGGCGGCGAACGTCACGGCCAATACACCCAGCAACAGGCGGAGCAGGGGCGTCATCGCAGCAGAGTCCTCAGCCGACGAAAACAGCCGGTGATAGTAGTACCCGATCATCAAGCCGATACCGGGCACGATCGTCGTCAAATAGGGCTCCCGCTTGAGGGTCGCCAGGCTGAAGGCCGTAAAGAGGCCTAACACCCAAACCAATAGGAGCAACTCCGTGGGATGAGCCCGAAACGGGCGTTGGGCCCGGAGCAACAGGAGCGCCGACGGAAGCACCGCGCACCAGGGGAAAAAGTCGGCCCACATCATTCCCAGATACCAATAGAGGGGATGCCCGTCGGTGGCCGGGCCGGTTTTGCCGATGAATCCGGTATTCCACGTCGATTCGATGGCTTTGCCGATTCGAAAATGGTGCTGATACCCGGGCCCCAGCATCTGCGCGTATGTCCCTATCATCGCGACAGCCAAGGCCAGACCGGCCCAGAAGTATCTGTCTTTCAGCATCCGCGTATCGCGCTGAATGGCGGCATACAGCGCCATCACGAGCAACGGCAGAAAAAACCCGTGCATCTCTTTCAACATCGCACCGAGCGCCATGCTGATGAAGGCGAGCAGATACCAGCGTGAGCTTCGCCCCAGCAGTTGCACCTGAATCCACGCGAAGAGGGCGAGTGTGACCAGAAATGTGAGGGTCGAATCGAACAGCACGCGACGTCCGTACCAAAGAAATACATGGCTGGTGGCGACGACCAGCGCCGCCCAGAATCCCGCAGTCGGAGACACCAGCCTGGCTCCAAGCACATAGGTTAGGATGATGGTGCCCACGGCAGCCAGCGAGCCGGGCAGACGCAAGGCCACTTCGTGATCGCCCCATATCGATGTCGAGAAGTTGAGCAACCAAAAAAACAGCGGTGGCTTATTGAAGTACGGCACATCGTGATAGGTCAGGTCGAAGAATTCACGCCGGCGCCCCATTTCTCCCGCAATGCCGGCATACAGTCCTTCGCTCCCCTCCAATAACGACAGATGGAGATTGGCAAAATAGGCCCACCCGCCGACCAACGCCAGCAGCGCAATTTCAACGTACCGGCGAATGGCGGTATTCGACTGCGGCCGCTCATCCGCTCCGTCCCGGTTCATCATCTGTTCGACCAACACCTCAGCACTCCCCCCGTTGTCCGATATGCCCACGCACGTCACGGCTGTTCCATCACAAGCGCCTCCCGAAGAAGACGATCCTATGGCACGACGTATAGGGCGGGTTTCTTCGCCTGCGCAGAATGATGCACCGGGCATGGAACCCGGCGCTTCGATCCGGCGGAAAAGCATGCCAGACCGACGGGGAAATAGCCAGAGCGGCGGCGCTCTGGCACCAAATTCATCACGCACCTGTCACTGCTGACCCAATCGGTCTCTCACAGCAACTTCGTGGCTTCGGTCGGGCGCGGAACCTTGACCACCAGCACGCGAAACGGCTTGTCGCTCCGGTTGGACCACCTGTGCGGAATGCGAGCCGGGCTGGGAATGAGCATGTCCGGCCCGACTTCCTTCGTGTCGTCTCCAATCTCGACGATCCCTCGTCCTTCCAGGACATAGAAAAAGACATCGACGGGTGTCACGTGCTTCTTGAGCGATTCACCCGGTTCCAACGTGATATGAACGACCTGGGCATGCTCCGTGTCGTACAACCGACTCGCCTTGACCTGATGAGGATTCTCCGTGAGATCGGCCTCTCGTGCGTTGACCACTTCCATGGTTCGCCTCCTATGGCTCTACAAGGTGCACACTATACCGGCCGGCGATTTATCCGGCATGGTTGAGCACGATGGCATGCGCGGAGTCAGAACAATTGCTCGATTTCGCCCTTCGCCCGCGCAAGATTGATGCGGGACGCATTGAAGCGGAACAGCGCTTCGATCAGATTGTCACGCGCGCGCGCCACCGAGGTCTGGGCGTTCGTAATTTCAATATTGGTCGCGAGTCCGGCAGCGAACCGGTCCCGCGCAAAGGTCAGTTCCTTCATCGCCAGGGATAATCCTTTCTCGGCCACCGCCACTTGCTGCGTGGATGAGTCGAGCGTGAGCAGCGCATTTCGGACTTCAAGTGTCACCTGATCCGAGACGTCCTTCATACGGATCAGTTCCTGCCGCACACGACTCCGGCTTTCTGAAATCCGTCCCTCCCGTTGTCCGCCGTCGAAGATGGGCACCGACAGCATCAGCCCGACGGATCGCGTCGCCAAGGCTTCATCCGGCTTGAGCCCGATCCACCCGTAGTCGCCGTTCAAGGACAGAGAAGGAATCCGCTCACTGGTCACGGAACTGAGACTGAGCGACGCCAGCTTTTGGCGTGTGAGCTGCGCCTTCAGTTCGGCGCGATTCTCGCGGGCTACCGACAGGGCCGTTTCGGGAGTTTGAGATTCGACGGTGGCGAGGGTGAGCTCGTCGGTCAAGGTGACGGTGACGTTAAAATCAATACCCAACGCACGGATGAGGTTCAGCTTCGCGCTCTCGTGATCGTTCTGGGCCACAAGGAGTCGCTGACGTGTATTTTCCAGCTGCACTTCTTCACGCGTGACATCCAGCCCCGTGGCGACACCCGCCTGCTTACGATCCTGCGCCAGTTTCAACAGTTGTTGACTAAGTTCGAGATCCGCCAGCCGGGCCTTCACCGCCGCTGCAGCCCGGGAGGCTTCCATATACAAGAGTCCCGCCGTAGCCATCACGTCGCGCTTGGTGACTTCGGCTTCAAATCCCGCCACATCGACGCCGGTTTTCGCCGCCCGCCAGCGTTGAATCAGACTCAGGCTGAATAGGTTCTGCACGAGACTGGCCCGTGCATTGTAGACATCGAACGGTTCGGTCACGGGTCGCTGCAGCCCCAAACCGGACAATCTGTCAGGTGGAAATCCAAAGGCCGCGAGATTGACGGTTTGATTGCTCCCGCTCATGAACCCGGATACGTTCGGCAATAGTGCCCCCAGGCTGGTGCTGGCCGCCGATTGGGCCGCCACGATCCGCTCTTTCAACAACCGCACATTCGCATTGTTGTCGATGGCTGCCTGAATCGCCTCGTGCAAACTCAATCGCAGTTCGGGCGGCCCTGGTGTCGGCTCGGCCGCCGGGCTGGAAATCCATGGCAGGACGATGAAGACAGAACACACCAGCACCAATACACAGCGTCTCCATAACCGCCTCACGGTACCCTCCTTTCAACGCTGAACAGGCAGACGGACCATTCCGACATCCCCGTCCACAGCGTATCGATGTGCAAAGATGACACCCTCCGACGCCTCGACATCCAAGCCCGCATCATCGCCGATGGAACGGGCGGATCGTCGTCGATCGGAGACCGGCGTCGCGCCGAATCGTGGAGGTTCGCTACAGGCTTCCTCGCGGGGTTGTGGCAGATGGCGGCAGACCGGCAGGACGAAATCAGCTTCGGCTCATCGAGGTTGGCTTCCCGCGACCGGCTGCGGCAGCTCTGCGTGCTCGGGTTTCGGCATGAGTCCGGCAGGCGAATTTGGAGGGCCGCCGATCCACAGGTAGTAGAGCACGGGAATGACCACCAGCGTCAGAACCGTCGAGGCGCCGACGCCGAACAACAGCGAGACCGCCAACCCTTGGAAAATCGGGTCGAGAATAATCACGAACGCCCCGACCATCAATGCCGCAGCCGTCAACAGAATGGGACGCGTGCGGATCGCGCCCGCGCGGATCACGGCCTCCAACAGCGAGACCCCCTCCGCCTCCTGATGTTGGATGAAATCGACCAGCAGAATCGAATTGCGCACGATGATACCGGCGAGGGCGATAAACCCGATCATCGACGTGGCCGTGAAATAAGAGCCGGTGAGCCAGTGACCGGGGAGAATGCCGATGAGTGTGAGCGGAATGGGCGCCATGATGACGACCGGCGTGAGAAACGATTGGAACTGCGCCACGATCAGCAAATAGATCAACAGCAGCGCCGCCGCAAAGGCGATGCCCATATCGCGAAATGTTTCATAGGTGATGTGCCATTCGCCGTCCCACTTCATCGCAAACCGCTGTTCCGACCAGGGCTGCACGGCATAGTGCTGCGTCAATGCATATCCTTCCGGCAACACCAGCTGCTCCAGTTTCTTCCCGATGCCCATCACACCATAGACCGGACTCTCACCTTTGTCCGGGCCTACTCCTCCGACATCCGCAATCACATAGACGACCGGCTTTTGGTTCTTGTGATAGATCGCTGTATCCCGCACGGTCTGTTCCACTCGAATCAGCTCAGACAACGGCACCATGTGGCCGGCAGTGGTTCGCAACGAAATCTCCCCGAGATGCTCCAAACCGGTCCGTTCGATGACCGGCAGGCGTAGTCGCACCTGCACCGGCCGATTCTCTTTGGGAATGTGCACCAGTCCTATGTCGGCGCCTTCCAATGCCAGTCGTAACGTCCGGACGATTTCCTCCGACGGAATCCCGGCCAGCGCCGCCTTCGCGCGATCCACGCTGAACACATACTTCACCTGGTCGGCTTCGAGGTAGTCATCGACATCGACGACGCCGGCTGTCGTCTCGAACAGTCCGCGGACCTCTCGCGCAATCGCCCTCTGCCGCTCGTAGTCGGGCCCATAGATCTCCGCCACCAGCACAGATTGCACCGGCGGGCCGGGTGGCACCTCCAGCACTTTCACATTCGCTCCGAAGGGCCGCCCGATGTCCTGCACCGCGGAACGAATCCGTTGCGCGATGTCATGACTTTGCGTCTTCCGTCGTTCTTTGGCGACCAGATTGATTTGAATGTCGGCCTCGTACGGTTGGTCGCGCAGATAGTAGTGCCGCACCAGTCCGTTGAAATTGAACGGCGAGGCCGTGCCGACATAGGCCTGGTAATCGCGGGTCTCCGGAATCGTTCGCACGTACTGCGTCAAGGCCTTCGTCACCCGGGCCGTTTCCTCAAGCGTCGTGCCCTCCGGCATATCGATCACCAGCTGCAGCTCGCTCTTGTTGTCGAACGGTAGCATCTTCACCACCACCGCCCGGGTATAGAACAGCGCAACCGACCCGACCAGCAAGAGCGCAATGACCGCCAACACCAGGTAGGCCACGACCGGATGGGACAACACCGGAGCCAGGAGCCGCTGATACAGGCGATAACTGCGGCTGCCCTCGAACGAGTCGTGATCGACCCCGGCCATGTGTACACCGGGCCGGTAACAGGTCTGGCAGAACCAGGGGATGACAATGAACGCGACGAGCAGAGACACGAACATGGCAATCGACGCATTCACCGGGATGGGCCGCATGTAGGGCCCCATCAAGCCCGAAACAAACGCCATGGGCAGGAGCGCGGCAATCACCGTCAGGGTGGCCAGAATCGTCGGGTTGCCGACCTCGTCGACGGCAAACAGCGAGGCTTCGCGGTGCGGGCGAATCCGCAGCGTGAGATGCCGGTAGGTGTTCTCCACCACCACGATGGCGTCATCCACGAGTATGCCGATGGAAAAGATCAACGCGAACAGCGTCACGCGGTTGATGCTGTAGCCGATGAGCATGGAAATGAACAGGGTCAGGGCGAGCGTGAGCGGAATGGCGATGGAGACCACGAGTGCAGGACGCAGCCCCAGTGTCAGTCCGAGAAACACCACGACGGCGACCACGGCGATCAGGAGATGCCAGAGCAGCTCGTTGGCTTTTTCATCGGCGGTTTCTCCGTAATCGCGCGTGACCGTCACCCGCACATCGTCGGGAATCAGGGTTCCTTTGAGTTCCTCGATTTTTCGAATGACGCCCTGCGCAATCGTCACGGCGTTGGTGCCGGCCTGTTTAGCAATCGCCACGGTGACGGCCTGATTTTCGTGAGACGTGAACGGTACAAGGTGAGACGCGGGAGTATTCGTTTCACCGTTTACGTCTACCGTGTCATGCGCAGCGCCGGGCCCCTCGCCATGCCACACATAACTGGTCGCTTCGGTCGGTCCATCGGTCACCTCGGCCACCTGGCGAAGGTACACCGGCCGTTGTTCGTTGACGCCGACAACGACCCCCTCCAGATCCTCTTTCGAGCGGATGAACCGGCCGGTCTCCACCAGAAAACTTTCATTCCGGCTTTCGAACCGGCCGGTGGGCAACGCGAGGTTTTCGCCCTGAATGACGCCGGCGACCCGCAGCGGCGTGAGGCCATAGGCCTTCAAGCGTGACGGATCGATCTGCACACGCAACTCGCGGCCGCGACCGCCCACCACGAAACCAGCGGCAGTGCCGGGGACCTTCTTCGCATCTTCCAAGACCTGATCGCCCAGTTGCCGCAACTGAAAATCCGTATATCTTTCACTGGACAGGGTCAGGGTGACGATCGGCACATCGTTCACATCCCTCGGTTTGACTTGAAACGGTTGTGCGCCCGGCGGCAGCAGATCCTGGTTCGACATCAATTTGTCGTAGAGATCCACCAGACTCTGTTCCATCGGTTCGCCGACATAAAAGCGGACGATGATCAACGCCCCGCCGGGACGGGAGATGGAGTAGACATATTCGACGGTCTTGATTTCTGACAACTTGCGCTCGATGGGCTTGGTGAGCTGCTCTTCGACCACCTTCGCGGAGGCCCCGGGAAACGAGAGCCAGACGTCGGCCATAGGCACCACGATCTGCGGCTCTTCTTCGCGCGGGGTCAGAACAATGGCAAACAGCCCCAGCAGGAGACTGGCGATGATGATCAATGGGGTGAGTTTGCTGCCGACGAAGAGCGCCGCGAGGCGGCCGCTTACTCCAAGGGGAGCCGGGGACTGTGGGGGAGCTGATAGCATATGGCTTATAGCGTATGGATGGGATTTGACGCCATTCGACGGATCAGCCTTTTTTCGCCCCTGCCATACGCCATGAGCTATAGGCTCTTTGGGCGAGTCACGATCCCTGAGGCGGCGATGCCACCGCCGTCATATCCTGCACGAACGCGCCGTCCCTGCCCTTGGCCCCGTCCACGATGACTCGCTCACCGGCGTCCACACCGGAGAGGACTTCAACCCCCTGCTCCAGCGTACGGCCGATCTTGACCCATCGAAGACGAGCCACCCGGTCGCTCCCGACCACAAACAGGCTGGCCAGCTCGCCCCGTTCGATGAAGGCCGACTTCGGGAGGAGCAGCGTCGTATTCATCCCTTTTTCCAGGCGGAGCCGACCGAACATGCCCGACTTGAGCCCGCCCGTTTTGGGAAGGTCCACCTTCATCGTGAAGGTATGGGTTTGCGGATCGCCGGCAGGAAGAATCTGCGACACCTTCCCCTTGAGAGGATCGGCACCCAACGCATCGATCACGACCGAGACCGACGACCCGACCGACACAACCCGCACATCGCTTTCGGCCACGGTCGCTTCCAGACGGAGCTGTTCGGGATCTTCCATCCTGAGCAACGGCTGCCCCGGGGAGGCCAGCTCCCCGATCTCAACCTTCTTCTCTGTGATGACGCCATCGAACGGCGCTTTCACGATCGTGTAGCTCAACTGCGCCAGGACAGCCTTGCGAGCGGCTTCGGCCACCCGCAGCCCGCGCGTGGCATTCTCCAACTCCTGCTTAGAGACCGCATCCTTCCGGTAGAGGTCTTCCATCCGAGCCTGGTGTGCCTTGGCATTGTCGAGCTCCGCCGTCACCCGGGATAACTCGGCCTGCAAGTCACGATTGTCCAGCACCATCAGGGTCTGTCCCTTGCGTACGATGCTGCCTTCGCGGACCAACAGATTGTCGATGGTACCCTGTATGCGGCTGGCCAACGTGGCTTGATAGACCGCCGTCACCTGCCCGGTTACTTCGACCGTCACCGGGACCTGACTGGTCTTCACCTCGATCACCGCCAGCTGGAGGGCAGGCTGAACGGCTGTCGCCGACGGAGCCTCTCCGCTCCGCGGCGGCTGCTCGGACTGCCCACAGCCCGCCGCTACCAGGAGAGCGACCACAAGCCATCCCGCCTTCACAGACGCGTCGTTATTCCTGAACACCCAGCCTCCGCAAGAGAGCCATCATCGGACACCAGCCGCTGAATGACGACTGGATCAGATTCGCCGCGACGAACGCGGCAAAATAATTATAGTAGGGATGTACTGTGGCGCCCAGCACGACCGCGCCCAGGACAAACACCCCGGCGATCAAACGCAGCCATTCATTGAGTCTCATGTGCCGCCCCCCCTTTCTTACACCATATGAGTAAGCAGGGGGAAAAAGGATTCGCCAAAAGGAGAAGTCCCCCATGAATCAAGGGCTTCCCTCATCTCCGGCACACACTCTCTTTTCGCCCCGGCAGCAACGTGAGCGCCGCCGTCCCGTCCGCGAACGATTAGAAGCGATATTGCCCGCCGATAGAAAAAATCGAGTCCTGAAAGTCCCGGAGGGCATTCGTCGAGGTACGTTTGCCGTATTGAAAGGACAGCATCACCGTCGCGGCCGCCGACATGTGATACCGCAGCTCCGCGATGCCCTGGTGCGTGGCATCGAACCGGCCCACGTGCGTGTCGCCGGCGAGGCCGCTGGTAAATGTTTTTCGCCGGTGAATGTAGGTGAACCCGAGGTCCCATTGCCGATTGAGCCGAAACTCCGTACCGGCCGACACCATATGGAGGTAATAGGACACGTCGTCCGCAAACTGCGTGTCCTTGTGACCGTCAGCCAGCCCCCGTTCATAGAGATAGGTCAGCGTCACCGTGAGCCACTCCATGGCACGGTAGTCGACGCGGGGGCCGAGGGTAAAAAAATTCGTATTCCGTTCCGCAAATGAGTCGTTGTACCGCCTGAGCCCGTACCGGGTAATCAGCGTGCCTGTGACGCTGTCCGTCAAGCGGCGTTCGATTTCGGCGCGCCAATGGTGCGAGCTGACCCGCTCTTCCTGAATCGAGCGGGTGCCGGTGCGCCGCTCAAAATTGGGTCCCAGGAAGAGATTGGGCACATACCGATACCGCACCAATAGCGAGGTCGCCCGGTCGAGCGAAAATCGGTCCTGGATGCGGTAGTCGGCATGGTTGAAGATGGGATTATTGGTGTAGATCGCCCCCTGGGCCTTCACCGAGAGTTCATTCTTCCCCTGCGCCGTGGACGTTGAGTGCACCACCTCCAGCGCCGGCTCCCAAATCACATCCTCCGGCTTGTCGGCGGAGACCACCGTCGGTTGGGAAGGATCTTCCGTCAGGCGGAGACGACGCGCGGAAGAAAACTGAAAGGCATCGGAGGTATAGCTCGTCTTCTGCTCAGCGACGGCCGACCACTCGGCTTGCGCCGGCCGATCCGACCCCCACATCAGACTTGCCAGCACGCCCCACAAGGCGGGGCGGCAGAGGGTGACCAGGAGGGAATGCGGGTACCGCATCATCGATTCGTGTGGCCCACAGGAGCATGCAATGGGGAACACATCCCCGTCAGTTTCGCGCGCCGTCGCGGAGCAGGGACCATCCCACGAGAGCCTGTTGCTGAGCGTCCGACAGAACAAGCCTCCCGTCAATACAGTTCATATTTGTGAACCCCATAACTTCACCAGATTCACCACGATCATGCTGACCGCGATCGAGACCGTGATGAAGGCCGTAATGCGACCCATCGTGGCCGGAGAAAGCCAGGTGCCGACCCGCACCCCCAAAAGCATCCCCGCCAGACTCCCTGTCAATACCCATGCCGTGAGCGGCCAGTTGATCCGCCCGAATTGGAGATGGCCGACCACCCCGCCGATGGAGATACAGGCGATGATGCTGAGCGACGTTCCGATCGCCAACCTGGTCGGGAACCCGAGAATGAGGATCAGGGCCGGGACAACCATGAATCCGCCACCGACTCCGAACAAACCGTTCATGGTTCCCACCGCCAGTCCGATGCCGCCGACCTTCAGCCAACAGGTGCGGGGAAAGCGGGTCGCACAACTTTCTTCCCCGTCAGGGCCGGACGGCATGTGACGATAGCGAGTCATCGCCCCTCTCACCAGCAGCAGCAGGAGCCCGAACAGCACCAGCAGGATTTCCTCGCGAACCAGGCGATGTCCGAATGCGCCCGCCCACGAACCGATCGCACCGGTCCAACTGAACGCCAGGGCGGCTTTGGCCTTGACCTGTCCCTGCCGCCCGTATTCCCAGGCGCCCAGCAGCGACGAGGTCGCCACGATGATCAACGACATCGCCGCCGCCTGCTGCATGGGAATCCCGGCGAGGTAGACCATGAGGGGAAGGCCCAGAATCGCGCCACCCGTCCCCGTCGCGCCCAGTTGCAAACCGATGGGGATGCCCGCCAGCAGGGAACGCAACGCCTGGTCGATCATGCCGGTTCCTTCTCGATCGTCGCCACGCGATGCCCCGTCCCCATATCGTTTAGCCCGGATTATTCATGAATGTCGTCGCGAGGCGTTCGAGACCGAAGCCCGCCGGGGCTTCTCGCAAGCGAGGCCGACGCAGGCGTACTGACAGTCCGTCGAGGAGGCCGAACGAGAACAGCCCCGCCGGGCGAGAGAATCGGACGACGGAGCAGGCATTCATGAATAGTCCGGGTTAGGCCGGTCCTTCCAGCTTGGCAATCCCCATGGCCTTCAAAATCACCTTCTCGTAGTAGGGCTCGCTGACGCCCTTTTTCATCTTACGCAAGAAATACTTCTCCAGCGCAATTTTGGCAAGATGCACCCACTTGCCCTTCTTGGCCCATGTGACATTCCGCGGCGCCATTTGCGGCAACGCCACAAAGGCCACACCCGTGTCCCCCATGTCGGCGAGACAGATCGCATTCCAGGTTGCGGTCTCGCGTTTCGAATCGTTGTCGATATCGGCCTTGATGTTGTGCACCGCCGCCGACACCATCGATTCGATCATGTACCCGGTCTTGGGCGCCCCAGTCGGAATCGGAGTCTGCTCCACCGGTGGAATGGCCACACAGACGCCGACCGAATAGATATTTTTATACTTCGGATTGGCCTGATACGCATCGATATTCACAAACCCCTTAGGGTTGCAGAGCCCCGGCGTCCCGGCCACTGCATCCACGCCGGCGAACGGCGGAATGATCATCGAGTACCGAAACGGAATCTCCTGCCCTCCGTCGAGCAAGAGTTTGCCCGGCTGCACTTCCTTGATCGCCGTATTGCAGATAGGTTTCATCGAATGATCGGCAAACTCATCTTCCATCAAACGGCGGGAGGCGCCCACGCCTGCGAGCCCCATATGGCCGATATACGGTTCGGGGGTCACAAAATAGATCGGCACCTTCTTCCGGAGTTTCTTCTTGCGAAGATCGGCATCCAGAATGAAGGCCATTTCGTAGGCCGGGCCGAAACAAGAGGCCCCTTGTGCCGCCCCTACCACGATAGGACCGGGGTCTTTCAGGAACGCCTGATAGGTGCCCCAGGCCTGTTCGGCATGATCCACATTGCAGACCGACTGCGTGTATCCGCTCGGCCCGAGCCCGGGCACCGCCCCGAAATTCAGCTTCGGCCCGGTGGCGATAATCAGATAATCATAGGGGACTTCGCCCTTCGAGGTGATGACTCGATTCTGTTCGGGCTCAATCCGCTCGGCCATGGCATGAATGTATTCCACGCCTTTCTTCTCCAGCACCGGACCCAAGGCGAAACTGATGTCTTTCCTCGTTCGCCAGCCGACCGCCACCCAGGGATTGGAAGGGACGAAGTGGAACGAGTCCACATTGGAGATTACCGTCACCTTGTGTTTTTTCGCCAATAATTCCCGGGCTTCATAGGCTGCCGGCAGCCCGCCGATGGACGCGCCGATGATGACGACCTTTGCCATGATCCACCTCCCTTCAAAGTAGTGCCCTATCGTCCTTGCCTTGTTGCATGATCCCGTCCCTCCCGCGAGTCACCCGTTCTTGCTCCAAGTCCGGGAGTAGGCAGGGTTCGTTCCCACTCTCCTGTTAAGAGCCATTACAGATCATTTGGATTCACCCGGAGCTCATACAAACGGCTGTACGGGGAAGTGGCACGGTCCCGCTGCAAGACTGAAGTCGGGCATGGATCTGTCATTGCCTTGGGTCCCGAACGAACACTTGGACAGATCTTAGGATACCTAGTGGGATTTGTCGGGTTGACATAGCCGATGAAGGGCCGGTACTCCTATTATGGACGTATTATCGAGGAGGGTTCCCCATGCTCCATCGTCTTTTTGCCGGTAAAGGCCTGATCATCGCCCTTGCCGTAGGATTTATAGCGGTCGAGTCTATCGTCGCAGCCTGCTTTCTCAGCTTAGTGCACTTCAAGACTTCCAATAACTGGGCCACGAGGAGCGAGCAGGTGCTGCTGGAGCTGGAGCGGATGATGAGTACCGTGGCGGGAGCTGAGACCAGCCAGCGGGGCTACATTATTACCGGGTCCGAGGACTACCTGCCCACGTATCGCGAAGCGGTCACGACCCTGGAAGCGCAGATCCGGAGAATCGGCGGACTGACCAGGGACAATGCCGTTCAGCAGGACCGGGTGGCCTATCTCGCCACACAGGTCGAACAACGTTCGGAAGAATTGGACCAGGCCATCGTGACACGCCGCACCAAGGGGCTGCCTTATGCCAAGTCGGTCGTGGCCGTCAATCAGCAAAATCGGACGATGGAGACCATCCACGATATCTCCGCGCAGATCAGGGAGGAGGAAACCAGGGTCCTGCAACGCCACCGGTCAGACTCCGAGAGCTGGGCCTTTACGACCGGCTCGTTCGCCGCCGTATTCTTCCTCCTGAATGCGGTGGTCTTCACGCTCTGCGGCATCGTACTCAAAATGGCCCTCACCAGCCAGGCACAGGCTGAGCGCCTCCTCCACGCGTTCCAGCGTCACTAGCCGGGATTATTCATGAATGCTGTCGCGAGGCGTTCGAGACGGAAGCCCGCCGAGGCTGCTCACACGTAAGGCCGACGCAGGCGTACTGACAGTCCGTCGAGGAGGCCGAACGAGAACAGCCTCGCCGGGCGAGAGGATCGGACGCCGGAACAGGTATTCATGAATGATCCGGGCTAGACTGCTCCGGTAACACGATAGGAACTTCTGATAGCAGCGCGGACACGCTGAACAGGCGGCCGCGTTGCTGCCCCGCCCCCATCCGCCGTCCGCGCTTCCGCGAGAGACGAACGACGCTTCACGAACCACGAGGATGCCCCTTGTGGTCCTCCTGCTAGGAGTCTGTCCGAATAATCCTTAGAACGACGCAGATGGCTGTAGATCATTTGCCGCAGGAGAATGGCATGACTCGGACGAGCTTCTAGCCCGCATTATTCATGACGGTTCGTCGAAAAAGTGCGGAGTCGCACAGCGAGACGGTCGCGCGGAGGCGTGAGGAAGGAAGGCATCTTTGAACAGGATGTCGACCGACCGAGCGGCGAGCCCGCCCGCCGACAGGCCAGTCGCAGCTGCGAATCCGCGATTGCATCAGAAACGCTCATGAATAATGCGGGTTAGGTGCGGGCCAGGACGACGGCGAACAACAGCACCAGCAGCGCGACCAGCAATGAAATACGCGGGACGAGCACCGAGTAACGCAGGAGCATCCGATCCCTCGCAGATCGCTCCGCTTCAGGGATTCCCAAGCTCCGTCGCACACGCGGTCCGACCACGAGATCGTGCAGCAGCGTCAGGGTGAACAGCAGCGCCACCAATCCGATCTTCGCGGAAAAAATCGTGGGCCAGCGGGAAGGGTCCATCAGCGGAATCGATCGACCGGCCGCCAGCGTAAGTCCGGTGGCCACGAGGATTCCCATCGCCCCCCACACCACGGCTCGAAACCGATAGGCCACCGTTCGAAACAGCAGGGCATACTGAGCAAATGCCCCGTCCCGCTTCAGTACCGGCACCAGCACGACGGACAGGAAGACCATCCCCCCGATCCATACCATAGCCGCCAGCAAGTGAATCCAGACCAGTGCAAACACAAGACCCTCCTTTTTCTCGTACACCGGGCGCACTATGACTGAGGAGAGCCCGAAGCGGCAAGGGAGGGTGGCTTAGCAGGATGCGGAAAAAGTCCGCCAGCAGCGTTCTCGCGGCGCTCAGGGGCTCACCGTACGGTGCGAGTACGATTCACCCCTTCGCTTGCTGCGGCCTTGCTGGACGGCCTTTTTGCGCATCCTGCGGGGTCTTGTCAAATCCACACGGCGCATGAGTGGATCGTAATGTATTGCGTTCCCATCGAATTTTTCGCAGCCTGTTAGAGCTGAGGAGGACGACGCAGATTCGGACGCCATCCGATTTCACCCAATATGGCCAACATCTGGGCCTCCGGATGAACGAGCGCGGTGAGAAGGTGTGTCCCGATCTGCGCGCATTGGCGACAGAGAAACTGGCAGGGCGACATGCATGAAACCACCTCGCACCCGGACATAGGCTGAAGGCCAGCCGCCTTGCTCGCGCAAAACACCTGCGGATCAGGGGCGTCGAGGCTCTGCCGATAACAATCCAATCGATTCCACAAGGCCACCAGGCTGGACATCCGTTGTCCGTTCACCGTTGCCCAGGATCCTGCGATCCGCACGGATTCTCCGATGAGCTGCAGCGCCACATCGATGTGCTGCGAGACATTCGCCACGGTGACGACTTGGACACGGTCGGCCCCGCTGTGTTGGATGCAGTGGGTCAACGCATGTCGCGCTGACGCCTCACCCAACGGCTGCGGCAAAGAGCCGTCGTCGGGAAGATACACCGCGATCGTCACCAAGGTCCGACCTCATGAGTCCTGCATTCAGGACCGCTGCCATGCCGCCCAGCCTCTCGGCACCAACCGACATGGCAGCGTCGTACTCCTTGTGCCTACAGTCGAATTGTCGATCCTGCCCCAGGGCGTCGTATTGATCGCCTGTCGACCCTCCTAGAACGAAATCCCGATATACGGCCCGACCTGGAAGTAATCGTTGTTGGTGTTGGTCAGTCGCGCCGTCAGGTGATACCGGGCGTCGACCCCGACCTTAAAGGCCTTCCACACCGCATATTCGAATCCACCGCCGAACTGCACCCCGAGATCGAGATACTGCGTCCGATTCGACGGAGGGCTGATCACATGGATGTCCAGACCGATCGGAATGACCCAGGGCCTGAATGCGCTGCCTTCCATGAACTTGATCTTCGGCGCCACATCGATCGTGACCATCGTGAGCTGTACCTTCTGGGGATCCGTGGCCAGGGTGTCGGTTAAGGTCCGGGTGGCAATGCTTCCGGCGGCATTGTTCACACGGTTTGAATTGATGCTGTTGAATTGCAGGCCGATTTCACCGACCACCCACGTCTTGTCCATTCCGCCCCAGACATCCTTCGACATGACCAGGTCCAAGCCGGCTCCGGCATACCAACCGGCATTGCCTCCATTTGAACCGGCGATGCCAGCCGTATCCGTAAAAATCTGCCCGCTCCGGTCCTGGTTCAAATTCATGAATCCGCCCTTGAAGAACACCATGTTGCCGGTGCCTTCTTCAGCCGATGCCGGCTGCACACAAGCAACACCGTACACCGCGGCGATCGCAAGCGCCGCACCCCACATTCCAATGTTCCGCACGACTTTCCGAACCCGCATGATAGTCTCCTCCTTCATGTGTCACCGACGCGCCTGACTGGCGCCCGGGTTGGCTCCCCGTCTTGTCCTCACCGGCCTGAGGCAGGAGCAGCGAAAGTATGTGAGTCACTCTTCTGAACATCGTGGACATTCCTCGTCTGAGCCCTGCTTCGATCATCCAACATCCCGGCGACGCTCGCGCCTGCCTCACCGCAGCGAGTCGCGGCCCTCATCGGCCCCAGCCCCTTGCCGCTCATGCGCGACGTCACACTTGCAACATCTGCCGGCTGATTCGCCGTCTCTGCTCGGCGGTCAACCGCATCTCGGCCAGGGCGAACAGCAGCCGCTCCTCGCAGGCGATCTGTTCGCGATAGCGACGAATGAGCGCGTGAAGTTCTCCGGTCAGCGTCCGCAATCCGCCGAATGCCTTTGACACCGCTTCGTCTTGACCGTCGGCCCGGCTTTTTTCCAGCTGCTTCATCACCGCTGTCGCGTCGGCTTTCAGCGCCCGGTGTTCGTCCAAGAAGCTCTGGAACTGTTCCTGTTCCTCCTGCGTCCGGCCCAGGATTCGCCGCAGTTCGCTCACCAGCATTGCTTCCCGTTTAAAGTGCACGTCCACGGGGCCGGTAAAGAATTCGAGCAGTTCTCGTAGCGTGTCCCGGTTCGTTCGCTTCACCGTGCCGTTCCTGACGTTACGAACACTCATCGCCGTTTCGACCATCGCCAGTCGGTCCAGAATCATCCGATGCTCCCGCTCGAGCAGGGCCACCGGATCGACAGGGAGACTCATTCGCCTGCTACCTTGAGACACCATCGTTCCGGAATCCCATGGACGGAAGCTCCTACGTGCGAGCAATGCAACTCCGTGATGCCGTGCGCACTGTATCCAACAGGGCGGCGGCCCACACTGGGATCGGCCGGTCCGGCACATGATTTATCTCAAGGTTTCGGATAGGCCATTGGACCTATACCTACGGGGATGCGGCAAGGGGCGAGAGGAACGAAACATACGAGAACGACGAGATGAAGGAGAGCCTGAGGCGTGCGGAATGTCGAACCTGGAATCGAGAACGACGCGTCGCACCTGTCGCGATACACGAAGGACGCATCACTGATCACGTGAGAGGAGTTCGGTCAACGCTCGGCAATTCGGGAGAGGCGGTCCGGATTCAGCAAGGTGATGGTTCTTCCATCGATGGTGAGAACTCCCTCATCGCGAAAGACGCCCAGCAGGCGGATGGCGGTTTCAACCGTAATCCCGGCCATCTCGGCCACTTCTTCCCGTTTGAGCGTAAGTCCAACCCGGACATGATCGTCATTTTTTTTACCGAATCGATCGCCGAGTTCCAGCAGCAGGCCGGCTAATCGCTCGCGGGCGGTTTTGAACGTGAATTGATCGAGATGATCCATATTGACCCCGACTTCATTGCTGAGGAGCTGGATCAGCTTGATCGCCAGTTGAGGATTTCCGCGGATGACGGCAAGGTAGCGTTCCTTGTCGATGACGCAGACTTGGGAGGGTTCCAAGGTTTCGCACGTGACTTCGTGAAGGGCTCGCTCGCCGAAGATGTGTTTCTCGATCAACTCACCAGGGCCCAAGATGCGGACGATCTGCCGCCGGCCTCGCGTCGAAGAGCGCGTGAGCTTGACCTTACCCGAACATAACAGGTAGAGCCCCAAGCACAGATGACCTTCGTAGAAGACGGTCTGGTGAGGCGCGTACTCGAGCGTGCGTTTGATTTTCTGAAATTCGGCGAGATCGCTTCCGGAAATATCGCACAGGACGACCTTCTCGCGAAGCCCGCAGGTGTCGCAATTTTCGATAAGGCAGGGCTTCCGTTTCACCACTTGTCGATTCCTAGCGCTAGTCCAACACCGTGCTTTCGAAGACTGCTCGAAACACGGTCAACCCGGACCTTTCACAGCGCATACAGATGAACCCTTCATGCCCGGCCGTCCCCCTCCGGTCGGCCGTTCCTGTGTGCCAGAATGCCTCCGGACTGCCCGCGCCTAAGGAGTGGGGGCTGTCTACGCTTCTTCAGCGGCCCGCCATCGGCCGACACAACATCAGGGCGAGCAAGCGGAGCGACGGGGAGCCGGTCGTCTCCGATCCAGCTGGAGACGAACCGGCCCATAGGCTTTGGGGGCGGAAGACCTTCTCTCCGCCCCTCGCTCATACTACTCCTTCGCCATTGAGACCTTCGCTCCCATGTCCTCCTTGGCGTCCTGCGCGCAACGGAATCCCATCCAGTTAATTTTAGTCTTCGGATCGGTGCCGTTCCGCATGGCCGCTCGCATCGTCGTGGTGCTATCCATCCAGCCACCGCCACGGAAGGCCTTCTGAGTACCGGTCTCCGGCCCTTTCGGGTTCCGGTTGGGCGCCGTCTTGTAATAATCCTGGTCGTACCAATCGGACACCCACTCGGCCACGTTCCCGATGGTCTGATACAACCCATAAGGGCTCAGCGCATTCTCGTACTTGTCGACAGAAATGATCGGCGGATAGAGCAACAACCGCTCGGGTCGATCCCGCACCGGCCCGGATAGTCCGGTTCTGCCGAAATTCGCCCGGGTCGGACCGGCATATTCACTGCCCCAAGGGAACAGCCGCCCATCAATGCCACGCGCCGCCTTTTCCCACTCAGCTTCGGTCGGCAGCCGCTTCCCCGCCCATTTGCAATAGGCATCGGCGTCGTACCAGTTCACATGCATGATCGGATGATGCGCCATCGTGTCCTGGAAGTTTCCTCCATCGTACCGCCAATCCAGCTGCGGCAGACGATCCGTCGCCAGAACAAATTTGAGGTACTCGAGCGCCGTGACTTCGTACTTGCCGATCATGAACGCATCCAGATAGACCGACCGCTGCGGAATTTCGCTCCGGTAGGCCAGTCGATCCGTTTTCTTATCGCTGCCCATGAGGAATTCGCCGGCCGGGATGAGGACCATCTCTTCCTTAGTCTTCCACTTCGCGGCCCGCTCCTGCGCGATCTTCTTCCCTTCTTCGGTCCACTCAACGACAATATCCTGGGTATCCAACGCTCGTGCGGCAGGAGTCAGCGCGAACAGCGCGGCTGCGATCACGAGCGCCTGCGCCAATCGTGTTCGTGTCCTTCTGATCCCCGTTCGTGGTCTTTTCATGTTTGGCCTCCTCGTTGTCCTGCCGTCAAAACTCAGCGATCCGCCTTCCGCAGAAGCTCAGGATCGACGGACGAAAGCTGACGACCACTCTCGTCCGATGTTGCACAACGAAACCCAGTCAAATAACTCCAGTGATCCAGCCCCCCGGAGTTACGCCCGGCTGAACGGGCGACCTCGGGGTCTTCATTCCATGACCCACCGCGAAATACCTTGTCCTGTCCCGACGCCGGTCCCTGGGGATTGCGGTTCTCCTGGCGCCGGTAATATTCCGGATCGAACCAATCTGAGACCCACTCACTCACATTACCGGCCAGTTGATGCACGCCGTAAGGACTCACGCCGTTGTCGTAACGATCCACATTCGCCAGCGGCGGATACTTGGCTCCGCGCTTTGAGCCCGAATGGGCAATGTTGCTCTTGATCCATCCGGCCGGCTCATTGCCCCAGGGAAACATCCGTCCGTCTTCACCGCGCGCCGCCTTTTCCCATTCCGCTTCGGTCGGTAAGCGGGCCCCGCGCCACCGGCAATAGGCATCAGCTTCCCGCCAGGACACACCGATAACCGGGTGTTTGGCCATCTTGTCCGGAAACGGCTGGGCTCGCCAGTAGTGGGGCCATGCCGCGCCGGTCGCCAGCACGAACCGCAGATAGTTCACATTGCTGACCTCGTACCGGTCGATGCTGAACGCATCGACATGGACCTGGTGCTGAGGCAGTTCCTGCGGTCCGGCGGCCCGATCGAACTTCGGGTCGCTTCCCATCAGGAACGGACCGGCCGGCACCGGCACCATCCCGTCCGGCACCTCGATCAACGCCAGCCGCTCCACATCATCCAGCGGGGACCAGAGCGGCGGAGGCTTCGGCAATTCATGGTCGGCGTGGCTCGGCGCAACGGAGCCGAATACCAGTCCGGCGGCGATGCCCAGTACGAGAGCCGGAATTAACCCAGGTAACCAGATGTTCATGGCACGATCACTCCGGACTCACTGATCGGATGGATCAGTGCGTCCACTGATTCACGAAGACTTCGGCACTCGCGCGACCCCGCTCAGTGCGCTTGCTTTTGCAGCAGGGGATCGATTTCCTTCTTCGCTTCCTCGGTCACGTTATAGCGAGTATACGCATGGTCCAGAACCTCATTGGCATACAGCCGTCCGGTCGGCGCCGGAACTCTGATCGTGGCCTCGACGGTGCCCTTCGGGCCGATGGTGACGGTTTGTTCCGTCGCGGTCCTGATATAGGGATGCCAGATGACCAACTTATAGGTACCCGGAGGCACATCGGTCATGGTGAACCGGCCTTGCTCGTCCGTCTTAGCAAAATACGGATTCGTGATGGCCACGCCCCAGCTCTCCATGTAGGCATGAAATCCACACTGCATGACGAAGATCCGGCGGCCTTTGCTGAGTTTCACCAACTCTTTCATCGGCGGACCGGCCATGTGCTTGTGATACATCCCGGCCTCGGTGCGATCCTTGAAATTGCGTGGATGCTGCGGATTCATCGGAAGCGGCACGTTGAACAGAACACGCGCCCCTAAATTCGACGTTTCGTAGGCCTGAATGTCGTGCATCACCGGGTCCATGTTGACGACGGTGACCGATTGATCGTCCCGCACGACGGTCGTAAACGGCAGGAAGAGGCAATCCTTCGCTTCTATTTGCGGCACCTCTTTTTCAGCGAACGGTTTCCCTGTCTCGATTCCCTCTAGATACACGACGACTTCACGAAACTCGCCTCCCGGACCGACGTTGAACGGTTGCAGAATACGCCAGCCTTCTCCGTCGGAAATGCGCCCGCAATAGAACGGGTCAGGCAGGGTGGTGAGGTTGTACCCTTTCGGCTTCGGAACCGTCCCCTCCAACTTCACGATCCCCGTCAGTGTCCCGCCATCGGATACGGAGACTTCTTCATAGGCCGATACAGGGCTGCTCGCGAGAGACGATGCGAGGGCCACCGTAGCCAATCCCAAGACCCACCCGAAAGAACTCTTCTTCCTCGTCTGCTGTGCACTCTGAATTGTGATACCCAGTGTCACGTCCGGCCTCCTCTGTGATTGGTTCATGATGCGATCGACAGATATTCTCGATCATACAGGGAAGCCGTCACGTTTTTCTTCCCCCGGAACTCAAAACGCAGATGGGGGAGCTGCGTGATACAGGCAGCTCCCCCATCCGGTGTTACGCCATGACTGACCCGCTTACTTCATGGCAGTCGGAATCGCCTGCGGCTCGGGCAGCACTTCGGCTTGACGTGCACCCGCTCCACTTGCGCTGAGAGGCTGAATCCGCGCATCGCCGGTCGGCAACACGCGCAGATAGCCCCACTGTCCGGACTGCGTGTAGGGCAGCCGTGCATTCGACCACACGAAGTCGCCTACCTGACGATACGGTCCGCCCGCACCGCCACGGATGAAGACATCGAGGATCTCAGATCCGGCATACTCCACCACGCTGATCATGTCGGCACCCGCCATGTACGGCTCGATCGGCCACTCGTGGCCCTCGACGCTGAACATGCCGTTCTGCTCGCTGTTCGCTCCGATCACATGGATACGGAGCGCATCACCCGCATGCGCCTCGATCAAAGGCGTCACGGGATCTTCGGGCTTATCAACCGCGCAAGGCTGGAAGATTTTGCCCAAGGAGCACCCTTGTTCTTCGCGGAACTTGTACGGTTCAGCGCGGTAGTTCACCGACGTCAAACCGGCCACGTTCTGCACATAGGGCATGAACGCGGTTCCGATGATGTTGTCCTCATCTTGGAAGAAGAGAGCCACGTCACGATAGTTCCGCTTGCCGGCATTTTCAGACAAGGTGGTGTCGACGATGACGTCGGCCCGCCATGTATTCTTCTGCGACACATCGGCACCGGTGACTGGATCACGATACTGCGATCCCTTCGGACCGATGACGATCGCGCCGTACAATCCGTTGCGCGGATTGACGACGATGTTACCACCGTCCCACACCAACGACGTCGTTTCCTTGTTGGAAGGATGCGCGTAGTAGGTATAGGTGCGGCTTTCGCCCGGAGCCACGGTCTGATCGCCGGCATTGTTGCCGACGTTCAAGCCCTGGCTGTCTTTCGGATCGAAGGCCAGACCCGGCGCAAAGAACGACGCCCGGCTCGCCTTCATCTTGTTCTTCAGATTCACCTTGATGCAATCGCCCAGATTGGCGCGCAGCGTGAGCGGATTCGGCATCACGTTACCCGCGACGGTCGCGGCTTCTTCCTCCAGCGCGAAGATCTTGCCTTCCGGCATGGTCATTTCGATCTTCCGCTCGAAGTCCACCTCGATCGCATCCGGGGCCTTCGGATTGAGCTTCATCGGGCGATCCAACGCCACGACGTTGAAGCTCTTCACCGGGGCATCCGACGGACACACGGAATTGGGAGTCGCTGGAATCCCGAGAGGATTGGTCCCCTTGGGCAGCGGCTTCAAGTCCGCCACTTCCTTGTCGAGCACGCGGATGATGCCCCATCCACCTTCGGCGAAGTGTGACGTTCTGCCGTTGAAGTGGATGTAGTCACCCGGCATACCCTGGAATCCACCCGCCTTGGTGACGAGGTCGTACCGCTCGGCGATCCCGACGTGAATCGAGTTCTTCCGGTTGGCTTCCGGCGCATACCGCTCCGTGAGGAAGGTATGTCCGGCGATCGTCCAGACGTGGGATTCGTTCATCAGCTGGTGCAACAGACGGAACACCATGGTGTCGCCCGTGTACGCCCGGAGAAGCGGCGTGCCCGGATCACCGTGGATCGCGCTGCTGAACAGCTTGGACGTGTCAGGATTGTTGGACAGGCGTTGTGCAAACGGAGCCGCGCGGAAGTTGAAACCGCTGCCGGTCGTGTGCGTGCCGCCGTTGATGTACTTGTTCGGCGCATTCAGGATCTTGTCCGGCATCTGGAAGGACACCGTCTTTCCTGCTTCCAACGCCACTTCGATCGGCTGTCCGGGAGGATTGCCGGCTTCGATGACGTTGACGGTGTGCGGAACCGTGTCGTGGATGGAGACCATCAACTCACGGAAGCTGCCGCTGACACCGGCACCGATCGGCTCGTTGCTGTGAATGTCCGCGATCGGACCGCTATACACCAACTTGCCGTTCTTCGGATCATGGTAGGTGGATCCGAATGGCTCCACGATCGTCACGCCGAACCCGCCATGGGGCCAGGTCGTCGCGCCGAACGCGTGGTCATGCCAGAACACCGTTCCCATATCCACGTCCACCCACCACCGATAGCGCACAAACTCCGGCGATACGAGATCGCCCGCCGGGTGATGGTGCTTCAGCGGCTTGAAGAACGTGACGACATCGCCCTTGATCTCCTTGACCCGGACGACTTCCTGACAGCTCTTATCCCGCGGCAGTGAGGCCGCCGGATCGTTGCCCTTCTCCAAACAATCCATGCCCACCATCAACTCGGTGTTGACGTGGAACGCGGTGGCGCCGGGCGCCATCTGGATCTTAATGGAGGTGGCGCCGGCTTTCACCTCGCCCGTGAGCTTCGCAACCATCGGCGCCGGCAAACCATGTTTGGTCTTCTTCCCCCACATGGTGAACGGCCGGACCGACATTTCGTACTCCATCCCGGAGATCACACCGTCCGAGTTCCCGGTGTCGAACTGGAAGAAGTGGGGATGGATGTTGATCTTGGACGACTGGAAGTTCGTGTAATCGTCGTCGTCCCATTCGCTGGTCAACAACAAGTCCACGCAGTCATACACGTTGGCGCGGATGACGGCGGGGAGTTTCAGATCGTCATTGGCTCTGGTCAAACGCTCTTCCTCGTGAAGGACGTAGATCAGACCATCCTTGTCCACCATGGCCGGCTCTTTCCCCTGCTTCTTGGCAAGGGTGATCGGCATGCGGACAAAGTGAATGTTGTAATGCTTCCGGTTGGCGTTGTCAGGGCACAGGCTCCAACGGCCCTGTTCGCCCGGCATCGCCGGCTCGGAGGTCCGCTCACCGTTGGCATCCTGGTGAATCGGCTCCAACCATGGCGCACCGCTGTGGTTCGCCGAGAACGGCACGCGCTTGCCGAAGTGCGGCTTGAACAACGGCCAGGCCATTTTTCCTGTCGTCGGATCGAACAGGATCGCCGGTCTGGTGCTGTCATCCCACTTCGCAGCCCACGCATACTTCGGATTCGGAGCGGTGCTCTCCCGCTCGCCGCGGGCAATGTTGCCGTCCCACTTCCAGTCCCACACCGTCGAATCGTAGGCCATGATCTGGCCCTTCTCATCGCTCGTGTGGCCCGGTTGACCCTGGGCCGGAACAAACATCTCGACCCAATCCTTGATGTTCACGATCACAGGATCGGACTTCCAGTTCGTCTTCTGGCTCTTGTCGACGATCTTGAAGGTCTTGCCGAACCAGTCGACGGTCGTACCGATCAACTTATCCGACGAGACACCCTGCTTCATACGGCCCAAGCGATCCGGCAACTCGCGCATATCCGGCATCGTGTCGGTGTGCGCATTGCCGACCTGCAACGTATTGTAGAACCGGCCGTACCCCCACATACCCGCCACATAGTGGTGCGCCACGTGGCAGTGATAGAGGAACTCGCCGGCCAGGTGCTGACAGCCACCGCCGCCGCATTCCGGTTCCAGGTCGAGCGCTTCGGACGGACCAACCACTTCCACGTCCACCCGATCGGACTTCGTCCGGACCACGGGATACTTCACCGGTCCGTCCTGTCCCTTAAACCAATGCTCTTCCTGATCGGCACGCGGGCTGCGCTGCCAACGGATGGTTCCGCTGTGCGGATGGTGGGAGTGGAACACTTCCGATCCACCGTGCACCAAACGCCACTTGACCGGATCACCGAGGTAGCCGCGGGCCACCGTGGTGGGCGGGTCACCGAAGGTGTAGGCGCTGTAGGCCAGCGACTCATCTTCGAAGCCGAAGTATTCATGCTGTAAGTGCATCTGATCGATGCCGAACGGCTCGCTGCGATAGTTGATCGCGCGGCCACCCGGACGATAGGCGTCGGTCAGCGGATCGCGCTGCGGCAAGAAATCACCCTTCTTGTTCAGCGGCCGGAAGGCTTCGTCGCCGATCTCGTGATAGAACAACACGAACTCGCGGAAGTCCGGTCCGGACCCGTTGTCGATCATGACCTGCCATCCGCTGTTCGTGTCGGGCGCGGCGCCCGTGCCGAGCGGATCGAGGTACTTGGAGCCCTTCGGTTCGACGATGAAGGCGCCGAAGAGGCCCAACACCGTCAACTCGCGATCATGGCTCCATGAGTGGAACTGACGCACACCTTCCTGCATGTTCGGATGAATGTACCATTCGAACTCCTGCGCCTTGCCCGGCGAGACCACCGTGTCCGGATTGGTCGTCGTGGCGGGCTTTCCAGTGGAACTCACGATCATGCTGGAGGCCTGGATGACCAAGCTGCCGTCCTCACCCTCCATCTGATTGCGCAGCGTCATCTTGACGCAGTCACCCTGGTTGGCACGGAGCACTAACGGCTGAATGACATCGCCTTGGTTACCGGTTGTCACCGCACCGGGATCAAAGCCATCCTTTTCGCGCGCTTCCTTGTTCTTCGCTTCCTCGGCGCGCGCCTTGTCGATATCCCCGGTGTGGACATACATGTACCCGGGATAGAAATCGAGCCACCGGTTCAAGCTGATTTCGATGTTGATCATCGACACGTCATACTTCTTGACCGGCGCATTGGCGGGGCATTTCCCCCCTGACGTCATCACCGGTTCGCCCTTCGACGAATCGGACGC
The DNA here is from genome assembly GCA_024998565.1 of Nitrospira sp. NCBI lineage: Bacteria > Pseudomonadati > Nitrospirota > Nitrospiria > Nitrospirales > Nitrospiraceae > Nitrospira > Nitrospira sp. The sequence goes on along the minus strand of JACOEM010000006.1, from coordinate 96,773 downwards.
CAGCAGGAAGCTGCTTCCGTCCTGGCCCATATACTGGTGCATCATCGACATTTCGTTGAATGCACCGGAGGTCTGCTGCGCCTTCGCATCGGTCTGCGCCTGCTGTTCCAACTTCTCCATCAGGCGGTGATGCTGCATCTCCATCTTCTCTGCATTGCCGGCGCGACCTTCCATGGCGTTTTCCACCACGGTCTGACCCTTCAGGGTCTGTGTCCAGCCCGGCATGGCGACCGGCGTCGCATGCCCCTCATGCGACTGATCGCCCGGACCAGCCGCAAATACCCACGGCGCCGCGAGCAAACTGCCCGAGAGCAGCGCCGCCTGCAGGCTCAGCATCGCTTTACGACTGATGCGCCTGCGTTTTGACTGCACTGAAGACCTCATATGTCGGCCTCCCTCCTTTATAATCCCGCGCCCTTCCGCGGGAGTGGTTAAAAAACGTGGTCGTGTGACCGGCCTCCGTCAGGCAGGACCCCGGCTCCTCCGGCCTCTCCTTTTTCCCTCCACGAAACGCTCCCAAAAGGAAAAAGGGCTGGTGAAGGATGTCCTCAAAGTTCGAGGGAGCAGGTCATTCGGAGGCCGGTCCTAATCACCCGCACCTTCACCAGCACTGCCCTACAACGCAATTGATGTGCCCCACTAGGGGTAGTCCCAGTCGGACTGAAATCTTCTATATTTTTAAGATGTTGAAGAGTTAGGTAGGAAATTTTGAACCGGCGTGAAATGCCACAGTTTTCCAGGCGATTAGACAGCAGAGTGAGAGGCAGAGATGAACACTTACAATACAACCACTTAGACTGTCCAAATCGATGGACATCGAATCATAAATTTTGGGGCGATATGGGACAACTTCATCGCTCAGCAGGCATGAAAGAAAGAGCGATCAGACTGATTCTGAAGAAGATTCGTATAGATGCAAGGAGCGGGTGGGGGCCTGAAAACAGGATGAGCTACTGAATGCCGAGTTCGTGCAGCTTATTGTAGAGACTGGCCCGGCTGATTTTGAGGACACGAGCCGCTTGCACCCTATTCCCGGAGGTCTGCTGCAACGCCTGAAGGATACGAGCCCGCTCGGCCTGTCGAGCCGCGCCCCGGCCGACCGTCCTGAGGTCGGTATCCTGAGGATGACTCCCCAGCTCGACCAGATCCGCACAGGTTAACTCCGTATGGATGGTGGTCACCACGGCTCGCTCGATGTAATGCTGCAACTCCCGAACATTCCCGGGCCAGGGTGCAGCGGTCAAGGCGCGCATCGCCTCTTCAGTCACCTGGCGCACATCCTGCCGATGCCGCTGGCAGGAGTCGGCAATAAACTTTGTAACCAAGAGAGGAATGTCTATCCTCCGGTCACGTAAGGGCGGCAAATGAACGGGCAACACGGCCAGCCGATAGTACAGGTCCTGACGAAACGCCTTCGCCTTGACCAAATCAGTCAGATCCTTATTGGTGGCAGAAATGACACGGACATCGATCTTGACCGGCTGTGTCCCGCCGACTCGTTTAATCTCGCCTTCTTGCAAGACTCGAAGAAGTTTAGCCTGGAAGGTCGGAGAGGTATCGGCAATTTCGTCCAGGAAGATCGTGCCGCCGTCGGCTTCTTCAAACAGACCGGGCTTGGACCCGGCTGCTCCGGTAAAGGCGCCTTTGACATGGCCGAACAGCTCACTCTCCAGCAATGTTTCCGGAAGCGCCCCGCAATCGACCACCACAAAAGGCTTGTCACGACGATAGCTCGTCTGGTGAATGGTCCGCGCCACGAGTTCCTTTCCCGTGCCGCTTTCACCCTGGACCAACACCGTCGCCGAACTGTCGGCCACCAACCGGATCATTTCAAAGAGCTGATTCATGGCCGGACTCGCACCGACCAGATCGCCCAGTCTCGATTCGGTCCGTTCCGGGCGCGAACGACCGGGCCTTTGCTGCGACAGCGACGCCGGTATGCTGAGCGGTTCCGACCGCTTGTGAAACAGCACGAGGACCGAGGCCACCTCTCCTGCCGACGAGACGAGCGGAAACGCCTGGTGCATACCGCAGGCAGTCCCATCGCCCGACGCGTTGCAGGAGACCGTGAGCACTTCCCCCGTCTTAAAGACCGACTCAGCCGGACAAGTCCCGCAGGGGTCTGTCATTTGAACGAAGGATTGAAAGCACTTGGCCGGCTTGGCGACCGGGGCCGGCTCGCCGGACTTCGCCCACGCGGCGTCATTGGCATAGACCACATTGAGTTCACGATCCATCACGGCGACGCGGTCCGTCAGCCCGTCAGCCAACTGCTTCAACGCTTCCAAACGAGCGGCCAGAATCGGATCGGCAAAGGGGGAAGGGGGCGTTACCTGTGAGTGAGATCCGGCCATCTCATCACTCCTCGTTTCTATGGGAACCAAGAGGGGCCTTTCTACACTGTAGAGGCCCTATTTGTACTACGCCCGCGACCACGAAGACAACCCTCCCCCCTTGGGGGAGACCTCGCGAAAACACGTATCCACTGCCAATGTTCAGTGCAGCAGTCCATCCTCGGACCGGCCTCCTGGATGTTGCAGGAGTTGCCTGACCGTCGCCTTCAGTTCCGACAACCTGACCGGCTTGTCGAAGTAGGCCGTCGCGCCGTTTTTCATCGCCTCGTCCTTGGTCTGGGCATCACCGAAGGCGGTCATGACGATAATCGGACAACCGGGCACACAGCGTCTCAACCGATGCACATAGTCAAACCCACCGGCCGGCATTTTTAAGTCGGTCACGATCAGATCGGGGGCCGCTCGCATGACCGCAGCCAGCCCCTCGTCCCCGTTGCTGGCCTCACGCAATTGATATCCCTCTCCCCACAACTCATCGCAGAGCAAGCTCCGCATATCCTTATCATCTTCCACCACCAGAAGAACGGCTGGTGTTCGACTTTCCACCTTCGAGCCCTCGGGATAGGTCACCATGGGGACGACACAACGCAAACCATGTGCCACTCGCACCGGCGCGTGAACGCGAGCAACTCTTTGTATTCACTGGACAAGCAGCCGCGAAGGTTTTTGCAAACAGGGGGCGTATGCATCGGCCTCTGGCGAGAAAGACCCCACCTTCAGAAAAAGCCCTGTCCCGAAGCGCCACAGAGCCTGAGGCGCCGGCGCGGCCCGATCAATCACTCGTCTCTTACGGTAGGAAGGAACACGTGGGAGGTCTAACCAAGATGAGGGTCGGCATTGGTATGCACCGGTAGGCAAATGATGAAGGTCGTCCCCCGCTCAGGCTCACTCTCCACCTCAATCGTTCCGCTGTGTTCCTCAATGATGCCCTTCACCACAGTCAGACCTAACCCGGTTCCCTTTCCGAACTCCTTGGTGGTGAAAAACGGGTCGAACACCTTGGCGATCACGTCCCGGGGCATCCCGTGACCGGTATCCGCCACCGACAACCGGACCATGTCACGGTCCGGCGCCAGTGCCAGCTTCAAGACCCCTCCCCCGGGCATCGCATGGATCGCATTCATCACCAGGTTGATCAAGACCTGGCTCATCTGATCGGCATCGGCATGCACCAACGGGCAGGCGTCGGCGAACGAGGTTTCTACGCTGATGTTGCTGTGCGACAGGCGCTCCTGGAAAATTTCCAGGTTGTCCTCGATGGTCTGGCGCAAGTCCAAGGCACGGTGTTCGACCGGACGGCGCCGGGCAAACGCCAGCAACTGATTCATCACCCGCGTAATTCGTTCGACCTGACTGACGATGGTTTGGAGCCCCTTCCTGACGGGCTCCTCCTTCGTTCGTTCCATCAGATATTCGGCCCGTCCCAGAATGACGTTCATGGGCGTGCCGATCTCATGCGCCATGCCGGATGCCACCGTTCCCAGTTCGGCCACGCGCTCCGTCCGGCGAAGTTGCGCCTGCAACCGCTTCCGCTCCGTGATGTCGCTGGCAATGCCGTCGATGCGCAACGGACGGCCTTCGGGATCCTTGATGACCCGCCCGCGGTCGTGCAGCCAACGCAGATCGCCGTCGAGTCTGACGATGCGATACTCCACATCGAACTCCCCCAACGTCGAGAGGGCCTGTCGCGCCTGTTCGGCAATCACGCGATCATCGGGATGAACGGCCTCCAGCCATAACGAGGGCCGGGCCAAAAATGCTTCGGTCGGGCGGCCATAGATCTCCATCACGGACGGACTGACATAAAACATCGTGGACAGATCCAGCGACGACGACCAGATGACATCCTCCATCGCTCCCAATAAACTCTGAAGCCGCTCTTCGCTCTCCCTCAACTTCTGCTCGGCCGCTTTGCGCATCGAAATGTCCCGCAAGACGACCAGTATCCCGAACCCCTCTTCATCCTGAAACCGGGCAGCCCTGACAGCCACATCCACACTCACCCCGTCCAAGCGCACGATCTTTTCCTCGACCTCAGGTACCGTGTTGCCGGGCCCCAGGAGATGCCTGATCCGTTCACCGATCAACTCGTGGTAGTCGGGATGCGCCAGGTCGTACAGCGACTTACCGAGAATCTCCTCTCCCGACCGGGCCCCGAACAACCGAACCCCCTGTTCGTTGGTAAAGATGATCCGGTTCTCACGGTTAACCAGAATGGCATCCGGCAAGACCGCCAGGAGCCGGCGATACCGGTCTTCGCTTTGGCGCAGCAGCGCCTCGGTTTTTTTCCACTCGGTCACATCGCGCGTCACACCCAAGACCGCCGTAATGGTGCCGTCGGCCGATCGCAGCGGCACCACATGCGTATCCAGCCAGCGGTGAGTCCCCAGGAGACCGACCATCTGAAACTCCAATCGTCCCGCTTCTCCCCGCCCGGCTTTGCCGACCAGGTTACGGTAGACCGATCGAAATTCGTCGGTGACCAGTTGGCAGGCATCCCGTCCGATGACGTCGGCACCGCTCGTCGCCTCGATCATGGCGAGGCCTGCAGCATTGATGGTCCGGATGGTGCCATCCAGATTGAGTAACTTCACACATTCGGGCTCGGCCTCAATAATCGCCCGTAACAGGGCCTCGCGTTCCGCCAGCTCTTGCTCGAGCCGTCTGCGTTCGGTAATGTCGCGGAGGATGACGGTGTAATACCGCGTCCCTTCCACACCGATCTGCGAGATCGCGGCTTCGATCGGAAATTCCTCTCCGTTGGCCCGGACCCCCATCACCATGCCCAGCGCGCCCATTTGGCGCGTCGTGATACCGGAACGGCCGAACTCCCGGATATGCTCATCATGGGCACTGCGGAAACGCTCGGGAAGCAGTCGATCCAGCGGCCGCCCCAGCACTTCCTCGGCGCCCCACTGAAACATCCGTTCCGCCGCCTGGTTGATCAGCACGATCTTGTGGGCTTCGTCGATGGTAATGATCGCATCCATCGCCGAGTGCACAATGCCTTCGAAGCGGAGTTTGTCCTGATGCAGTTCTGCTTCGGCACGACGTTGTCCGGCCACCGCACCGACCACCGCCGCTTCAGCCCGGGCCCGCGCTTCCGCGTCCGAAACCTCGCCTGCCTCCGGTTGATGCCGCCCGGCCCGAACCGTCGTCACCGCCCGGGACGACAGGCCTGGGCTCGCAGGAGAAGACCGACGGCCGGCAACCAGCGCGGCCACGGCGCCCATGATCCCGATGCCCAGCAGACGATTGAGCCATGAGGAAAGCGGCAGCGACCCGGCGGAGGACGCAAGAGGGCCGATGAGCGCCAGCAACGCCACCAGACCCATACAATAGCGGGGAACCCGCCCGAGTGAGGACACCGCGATCAGAGTGAACGGAATCGCATAGAGCAGCCACAGGTCGATGCCGGCAGGCGCCGACAGATCCAGGACGAAGATCCCGACCGTCAGCAACAATGGAAGGCCGTATTCGAACAGCGGGGATTTCTGATGAAGGGGCTGCACGCCGATGGCTCCCAGCGCGAGGGTGAAACGGTGAATCTACGCGTCTGAGTGTGGTTTGCCTTCGATTTCGGCAAGCTTCCGATACAGGGTCTTCCGGTCGATACCCAGGACATGCGCGGCCTGATACTTGTTGCCGCCCGTCTTTTCCAGAATTTTCACGATGTACTCTTTCTCCACTTCGTGCAGCGGCAGGGTACGTTCCGCGGCTTCATCGAGAATCCGGCGATCGCCTCTGGAGCCTTGCACCTGCACCGGCAAATCGTCCGCGCCGATCATGTCCCCATGGCTCAGCGTGACGGCCCGCTCAATGACGTTCTCCAACTCCCGCACATTCCCCGGCCAGGCATAGTCGGCCAGCATGGCAAGGGCGGATTCGCTGAGGCCCTTGACCTGCTTGCCCCTACTGTCGGCGCACTTCTTCAGGAAGGCATCGACCAGAATCGGAATATCCTCCCGGCGTTCCCGCAGCGGGGGAAGACGCAACTCGATCACATTGAGACGATAGTAAAAATCTTCGCGGAATCGCTTATTCTTGACTTCTTCGGCAAGGTTCAAGTTCGTGGCGGCGATGATCCGCACGTCCACGGGAATAGATTTGGTCGCCCCCACGCGACGGATTTCCCGTTCCTGAATCGCCCGCAGGAGTTTTGCCTGGAGCATGAGCGGAAGTTCGCTGATTTCATCCAGAAACAACGTGCCTTTTTGTGCTTCTTCAAAGAGCCCGCGCTTGTCCATTTTGGCGTCTGTAAACGAGCCGCGCATGTGCCCGAAGAGTTCACTTTCCAGCAATTGCTCCGGGATCGCGGCGCAGTTCACCGGGACAAACGGCGCATCCCGCCGGTCGCTGTTGTAATGAATGGCCTTGGCGACCAGTTCTTTTCCCGTTCCGCTCTCTCCCGTGATCAACACATTGGTGGGACTGTCGGCCACGCGTCGAATCAGATCGAAGACCGCCTGCATCGGTTTGCTCTTGCCGAGAATTTGATGAAAGCTGTACTCCTTGTGCACCTCTTTCCGTAGCCGGCTGACTTCGCGCCGGAGCGCCGCTTCCCGGATCGCGCGCTCGACCACTCGCACCAGTTCCTCGGTTTTCACCGGTTTGGTCAGATAGTCGCTGGCGCCATGCCGGATCGCCTCGACCGCCGTCTCCACAGATCCGAAGGCCGTCATCAGGATCACGCCGATATCGGGATACCGGTGTTTCACCTCCGCCAACAGCTCCGTGCCCAACATGCCTTTCATGCGAAGGTCGGTCAGGACCACGGCATAATCTTCTTCACTCAGCCGCTGAAGTGCGTCGTCACCACTGCCGACACCCGTGCATTGATGCCCGCGGCCCTGCAAGACATCGCACAGCAGGCTGCGCATGTCGGCATCATCGTCGACCACCAGGACCGCGCCCCATTCCTCAGTCATACAACTCCCTCACATACGTCTCTCATCGGACCGACGCTCCAGCCGGTGCGCGCACAGCCTAATCGGCTTACTCCCGGGCGGTCAAGGGGCGTCCTGCCGCAGGTCATTGCCGCCTGCTGTCGCGAAATGCCCCAACGTCAATCGCGGACCATTCTTCGAGCCGCCAAACCTATGAGGTGAGCACGCCACTTCATCGGGTTGTACACCCATCCCGCATCGGCACTTCTCTTGCGTCTTCCCTGGCGAGACGGGAGGTCTTCTATGGAGTCAGATCACTCGGAACAGAATCCGCGGCAGCCCACCCGCCCGGCTCCGGTCGTGCTGGTTCCTGTTCCGGTAGTGCAAGGTCAAGGCCATGATCAGGTGCCTGTCCGAGTCGGCGCCGGTCCCCATCCCGGCAGAAAGCGGCGGATACCGCTTCTCCTCGCGGTGGTGGGGCTTCTGGCGATCCTAGCTCTCGGATTGTGGCATTGGTGGTCCAATAACCCGGTTGCCGGTCACTATAAGACCCTCCCCGTCGACCGCGGCCCGATCACCTCACTGGTCACGGCCACGGGAGCCGTGAACCCCGTCATCTCCGTGCAGGTCGGCAGTCAGGTCTCCGGAAAGATCGCGAAAATCTACGCCGACTTTAACTCCATCGTGCGGGAAGGCCAGGTCCTCGCCTCCATCGACCAGAAACCCTATCAAGCCAAGGTCAGCCAGGCCAAAGCCGCACTCAAAAGCGCCAAAGCCACATTGGCCAAAGCCCGCAACATGCTCGCGCAGAGGACACTGGAGCTCAATCGCATGGCTGCGTTGCGGGAGCAACAATTCGTCGCCCAGTCGGATCTGGATCTGTCGAGAACCAACCATCGCGATGCCGAAGCACAGGTGGATCTGTCTCAGGCACAGGTCGACCAAGCCAAGGCCACCCTGTCGTCTGCGGAATTGGATTTGGGTTACACCACCATTATTTCGCCGGTCAACGGCACCGTCGTCTCCCGTAACGTAGAGGAAGGGCAGACGGTCGTCGCCAGCTTTCAAACCCCGACCCTCTTCGTGATCGCCCAGGACCTCACCCGCATGCAGGTCATCGCCAATGTCAGCGAATCCGATATCGGCGGCGTCAGCGAGGGCACCTCCGCCGACTTTCGTGTCGATGCGTACCCGCGTGAGTTTTTCCACGGGGTCGTGACGCAGGTCCGGAACGCCCCGGTCAGCATCCAGAATGTGGTCACCTACGACGTCATCATCTCCGTCGAAAACCCCGAATTGAAACTCAAGCCCGGCATGACGGCCAACATCACCATCGTGACGGCGCGCAACGAAGATGCGCTCCGCGCCCCCAACGCGGCCTTACGATTTCGTATGCCCGGCGTGCCGGTGGATCGCAAGACGGCGCAGCTTTGGGTGCTGGAGCCAACAGGTCGTGTGCGGGCGGCGCCAATCACGACGGGCATTGCGGACTCGCTGTTCACGGAAATCACGACCGGCGAGGCGCGCGAGGGCGATGCCGCCATCGTGGGGATTGCCTCAGTGGAAGACAGCGCCCAGGAAAAACTCCCGCCCGGGTTTGAGTTCGGGCCGAAGATGCGGTGACGAGCCTGATATGGGATTTCTCTGGCTGACCATTCAATCCGCCCTGCGGGTGCTCCGGCGCAATCCGCTACGCGCAGGGTTGACCATGCTCGGCATTGTCATCGGCGTCGGCGCCGTCGTCGGCATGGTGAGTCTCGGGCAGGGCGCGACCGCCTCGGTCCAACGCGAGATCGCCAGCCTCGGCACCAACGTGCTCATCATCATCCCCGGCGCCACCACGACGGGCGGCGTACGAGGCGGACTCGGTTCGGTCTCGACGCTTACCGTGGACGATGCACGCGACATCGAAAAACGCATCGGCGATATCAGCCTCGTCACCTATGCCTCTCGATCGGTCCTCCAAGCGGTCCACGAACATAAGAATTGGAACACCATCGCGCTCGGCACCACTACCGCCTTTCCCGATCTTCGAAACTGGCCGGTAGCCGACGGCAATTTCTTCACCCAGGCGGATGAGGACGCCGCGGCCAAAGTCGTGGTGCTCGGAAAAACCGTCGCGGACAATCTGTTCGAGCGCGGAGAGGAAGTGATCGGGGCGCAGATCCGGGTCAAGAATGTGCCGCTACGTGTGATCGGCATTCTTTCGTCCAAGGGCCAATCCCTCTCCGGACAGGATCAGGACGACATCGTCGTCCTGCCGTTCACGACCGCAGAGCGAAAAGTGCTGGGCACGAAATTTCTGGGCACGGTCGGCATCATCATGGTCGCCACCCAGCACCGCTACAGCATCCCGGCTGCCGTGGAGGAGATTAAAGAACTCCTGCGCGCACGGCACCGGATTCACCCGGCCGAAGAGAACGACTTTACGATCCGCACCATGGAGGATGTTGCCAAAACTGTGGCCGGAGCCAGCCGGACCATGATGGTGATGCTGCTGAGCATCGCCTCCATCTCGCTGGTCGTCGGCGGAATCGGGATCATGAACATCCTATTGGTCTCGGTGACGGAACGCACCAGGGAAATCGGCATCCGCATGGCCGTCGGCGCCAAACGCGCCCACATCCTGCTGCAGTTTCTGGTGGAAGCGATCATCCTGACGGCGATCGGCGGAGTGGCCGGGGTAATATTCGGGATCGCCGGCGCGCGACTCTTGACCCGCCTTATCGGCTGGCCCACGATCATCTCGTCGCAAGCAGTGGCCGTGGCCTTCCTCTTCTCGCTGGCCGTGGGCATCTTCTTCGGCCTCTACCCGGCGAACAAGGCCTCGCGGATGAATCCCATCGAAGCGCTGCACTATGAGTAGCGGGCCCATCTGAATCTCCTACAAGCAATTCTTGACAGAATCGAAGGGACTGCAGATAAGAGACTGCAGTTCTCATTGGGCCGGAAGGCCCAAGCGGTTCCGGGAAACGAGGTTCACGCGAAAGCGGAACGGCTTCTCTCGTGATCCCACTCACGTACCATGAAGCAGCGTGACCTCTCGATCTTCTTCTAACTGCCACACAGGGAATCATGACTACACTCAGACGAGGCCTTCAGCGAACCTGTCGCTCCACCTGGTAGGATCTGCGCACCAGCGGCTCCGGCTCGACATGGCGGCTCGAAGCATTCTCTTCATGAGGCTAGAGTTTTTCGGTCGCTCGAATGAGCCGCTCGATGGTGAGTCCTTGAACGAGAATGGAGAAAACCACCACGATATAGGTCATGGTCACGATCGCGTCACGATACGGCGAGGCGGGTAGTGAGAGGGCCATAGCGACGGAGATCCCACCGCGTAAGCCTCCCCAGGTCAGGATCAAGGTCGCGCGGTTCGTCAAATCCTCGAACAAACGAAACAGCTGCACGGGGAGACTCACACTGATAAAGCGCGCGAACAGCACCAGAGGAATGGCCAACAGTCCGGCAAAGAGATATTCGTCTCTAAAACTTAAGACCAGCACTTCCAGTCCGATCAACACAAAGAGAATGGCGTTCAACAGCTCATCGATTAACTCCCAAAACGTATCCAAATATTCCCGTGTGGTGTCCGACATCGCCAAATGCCGGCCTTGGTTCCCGATCAGCAACCCCGCCACGACCACGGCAATGGGGCCCGACGTGTGCAAGACATCAGCCACCGCATACCCACCCATCACGAGCGCCAGCGTAATCAGGATCTCGACATTATGCTGGTCGATGGACTTGAGCATCAGATAGGCGCCGTACCCCAACACGAGGCCAAGCAGGATGCCTCCGACAGCTTCCTGCAGCAACAACCATCCCACATCCCCAGGCGTGACTCGCCCGGATTCCGCCATGGCCAGCAGGACCAGGAACACCGCGACCCCGACGCCGTCGTTGAAGAGCGATTCTCCCGTGATCTTGATTTCCAAACGCTTCGGCGCATTTGCCTTTTTCAGAATGCCCAGCACGGCGATCGGATCGGTCGGTGAGATCAGGGCCCCGAACAAAAAGGCGGCAATCAGCGGAACCGGATGTCCCAGCCACTCTAACCCCAGATAGGTGAGCGAGCCCACAATCGCCGTGGAGACAAGCACCCCTCCGCACGCCAACGTCCCGATGAACCATTTTTGCTCGAGCAGATCGTCGAGATTGACGTGAAGCGCCCCGGCAAACAGCAGAAAACTGAGCATGCCGTGCAGGAGAGCCTCGCCGAAGTCGATGCTCTGGACGAAACTCCTCGCCTGGCTCTCGATGCCATACCCAAGCTTGCCCAGGAACAGCAGCACGAGCGACATGGCCAAGGCGATGGCCATCAGACCGATCGTGACCGGCAGTTTGATATATCGGTGATTGAGGTAGCTGAAACCGGCCGACAAACAGACCAGAATCGTGATGGTGTGCATCAGCGTCATCGCGACACCGCATGCCTTGGAGCGTCGCCCATTCCAGACGTCCGACACTCACAATGTGGAGCGCCTTCTCTCTCCATAGTCAACTCCAAGCCTAGTCTGGGACGATGTGATGGGGTGGGAGTCGTCATGCTCAGGGAGGTCCTTCTGATCCTCGGCAGAATCCGCCGCGTGTCAGCACCCTGCGCACGGCTGCACCGCTCACCGCCCCCTGCCCCGTCGATCCCGGATCCGACAGCCCCCTTCAAGGAAGGACAAAGGCGAACGGCATACTCAACCACATCCAGGCGAGAACCAACATTGAGATACTGCCGGATGGCCCGCACACGACACCGCATGCCTACCGATAGCACACGAACACGGCCTTCACAAGCCATGCCCACCTCTGGAATATACGGATTGATTAAGTGTTTGTCCTCGGATAAAGTACCGCGCCGCAATGCCCTTCACGACACCAACCACGGTGATATGAACTCCGCGCACGGTTCTGTAGGGAACACTCCATGGAGGCCGACAATGAAGTCCTGCCTGGGACGGTGCCTGTATCTGTGTTGCGTACTCCTCTTCCCAAGTGCTTCTTTCGCCCAAGTGTCGGCAACACCCCCTCAACTCTCCGCGGAAACACCGACACGGCAGATCCGCGAAGCGCCCGTGGTCTACCTTGGAGAGCCCCTCTTCATCTTGCATCAGAAGGTCGGGTCCTTCACCCCTCAGCAACGCGCCCAGGCCATTCAGGCTCGACTCGAGCAAGCCGCGAGCAACCCCTTCAGTAACTTCACTGCGATCACCACCGCTGAAACCGAACACGGCACCGACATCGCACTCGAAGGCTTCGTGCTGTTGACGGTGACCGAAGGAGATGCCAGGCCCTTGGGCCGAAATCGACAGGATCTGGCGCAGGAATACGCGGGCAAGCTACAGAGCGTGCTGCAGAGGGCTCAACGAGAGTTGAGCGCGGAGATGCTGCTTACGGATGCCGCGCTGGCGGTGGCAGCCACTGCCGTCTTCGTTGCGATCCTGCTCGTCCTCCATAAGATCTTTCCGAGAATCTACAGCCGCATCGAGCAATGGCAGGACACCTACATCAAAGCGATCAAGATTCAGCGGGTCGAAGTCTTCTCCGCCCAGACGCTCACAAGGCAGGTCGTCTCCATCGCCAGAGGCCTGCGCTTCCTGCTGACGATCATGATCCTCTATATCTACCTCACCACCGTGCTGGGGCTGTTCCCCTGGACGCGGCAGCTCGCCTCCACGCTCGTCCAGGCCGTGGTGACGACGCTCTCCACCATCGCCGAAGCCTTTCTCAGCGCGTTGCCCAACCTCGCGGCCATCGTTGTCATCATCATGGTGACACGGTACGTCATCAAGTTGTTCCGCATGATGTTCAACGGCATCCAGCGCGGAGCGATCACGTTTGCCGGCTTCCATCGCGACTGGGCCGATCCGACGTTTAAGATCGTCCGCTTTCTGATCATCGCATTTGCGGCCATGGCCATCTTCCCCTATATACCTGGCTCTCAATCGGAAGCGTTCCGAGGCGTCTCGGTATTTCTCGGCGTCTTGTTCTCCCTGGGTTCTGCCGGCGCCGTCAGCAATGCCATCGCCGGCATTATCCTGACCTACATGCGCCCGTTCCAACTCAGCGACCGGGTGAAGATCGCCGATACCGTCGGCGACGTGACGGAGAAGACCCTGCTCGTGACCCGTGTTCGGACCATCAAGAACGTCGACATCACGATTCCCAACTCACTCATTCTCGGCGCACACATCATCAACTACAGTTCCACGTCGTTGACGGCGCCGCCGCTGATCCTCAACACCTCCGTCACCCTCGGCTACGATGCCCCGTGGCGGACCGTCCATGAGCTGCTCAAGAAAGCGGCGCTGGCCACCAGAAACATCCTCTCGGACCCGGAGCCGTTCGTGCTGCAAACGGCGCTCAACGACTTTTATGTCGTCTATGAGCTGAATGCGTATACGGGCGCCCCGAATAAGATGGCCGCCACCTATTCGGATCTCCATCAGAACATTCAGGATACCTTCAATGAAGCCGGGGTAGAAATTCTGTCTCCGCACTATGCCCAGGTACGCGACGGCAACAAAACCACAATTCCAGACTCCTACCTCCCGCCAAACTACCAAGCGCCGGCCTTTCGCATCGACCCATTGGAGAGCCTCCTTGGGAAACCCTCACCGGGCGGGTCTCCGCCGAAACCCCCGACGCCATGAGCGAACCATGCGACACCGCAGAAGGTTCCCGACACTCGTCATCCTCCAGCAAGCCACCCGAGTGCGCAACGTGGTACAGGCGAACGCGTCACGCATTCGTCGCCGCACTGCGCCTGTGGGCATGCCTGAGCCTCTGCCTCACGCCCGTCGCGGCGGCAGCGTCATTGCCTGAGGCATCGGATTGGCACTATGGCGCGTTTCTGGACTTGAGCTACGCGCTCGATTTCAATTTCCCGGAAAACCATCTCTGGCGAAACAAGAGCACCAGCCCGAGAGTCAATGAGTTGGCCCCCAACATGGCGATGGGCTATGTGCGCAAGGACTCGACGGCCGCGTCACACTGGGGGATGGAGTTGGGAGTACAGGCCGGGTACGACACCAATGGACTCGTGCCCTCGCCGAACCCCGGCCGCGACACACCGGTGGATGGAGCGGATCTGCTCCGTCACATTTCACGAGCCAATGTCTCCTATCTGGCGCCGCTCGGCAATGGGCTCACCGTCACCGTCGGGTTATTCAACAGCTACATCGGATACCAATCGGTCTATGCGCTCGACAACCTGAACTACTCACGAAGCTACATGGCCGACAACGCCCCGTACTTCATGTTCGGCGTGGCGGCCCAATATCCCGTGACGGACCGCCTGCAAGTCAATCTGTATGCCATCAACGGGTACAACTACCTCTCCCATCCCAACGATCAGATGAGCTACGGCACGCAGGTCGCGTACCGATTGAGCAAGGAATGGACCGTCACGGAAAACCTTTATTATGGGCCGGACCAATCCAATACGTCGCTCCAGTTCTGGCGGTTCTTTTCCGACAGTATCGTTGAGTGGAAGCACGACCGGCTGACCCTCGCGCTGGCCTACGACTTCGGGACGGAGAATGCCGCCGAACAACCAGGCCACCCGCGCACCTTCTGGACGGCGGCAGCCTTCTATGCCAGGTTGAACGTATGCGGTCCTTGGAGCGTCGCCCTGCGGCCGGAATTTTACTGGGACCGCAGCGGACGTATCTCGGGATCGGAACAACTCCTGAAGGCGATGACGACCACCGTGGAGTACAGACTGGACCACAGGCCGTCCAGCGCGGTGATTCGGTTGGAGCATCGGTACGACGAGTCCACCCAGCCAGGGGGAGGATTCTTCACACAAGGCGAAGTCGCTCCAGGCGTGATCGGACTGGCCCGGGAACAACATCTGCTTCTCCTGTCTCTTATCCTGGCCTTCCGCTCGTGAGGTCGCCTATCATTCCCACACAATCGGAGCCCCGCAGGATGTTGGTCGCACGTTGGGATGCCTCAGTGTCCGGGAACGGACTCCGCACAGACCCTGTGATCCGGGGGCATGCTCAAATCGAAATCGGCGTCACGACGGATCCTCGCCACGCAGATCCTGCACGCCCACTGCGCGCGAGATCAGACCAAAGGAGCACTGTCGACCATGGCTAAGGCGATGCACACTGTGGAACCGCGCGTCATTGTCACGCCCAACACCTGGTCCCCCCTTCAAATGTTGACGATACGGCTCAGCATCGCCTTCCTCCTCTTCTGTCTCATTCTTCTCCTTCTCTGGCTGGATCGAGACGGCCTGCGGGATCAGATCGACGGCCATGTCTCCTTCGTCGACGTGGTGTACTTCACCATGGTCACGGTCACAACCGTGGGCTATGGAGACATCGTTCCCGTGTCGACGCGCGCGCGTCTCTTGGACGCGTTGGTCGTCACTCCCGTGCGACTGGGAATCTGGTTTCTTTTTCTTGGCACCGCCTATCAGTTGATCATTCGGCAGTACATGGAGGGGTACCGCATGGCGAAACTTCACGCAACATTGAACCAACATCTCATCATCTGCGGATTCGGCCACACAGGGCAGTCGACGGTGCAGGAACTGCTGGCCCGCGGCGTCCCGACCGATCAGATCTTGGTGATCGATCAACTAGAGGAGCGCGTTCATCTGGCCGGATCGATGGGTGTGGCGTCATTTCAAGCCGACGCAGCGCAGGAGGACGTCTTAAAAGAAGCTGCGATTCACAAGGCCAAGGCGGTCATCATCACCGCCGGGCGTGACGACTCAAATGCACTGATGCTTCTGACTGCCAGACATTTGAACCCCACCGTACGCATTGTGGTCAGTGCCAAGCAAGAAGAGAACGTCAAACTGTTCCGCCAGGGCGGAGCCGATACGATCGTGTCGCCCGCGACGTTCGGCGGGTATATTTTAGCCGCAGCCGTCGATCATGGACACATGGTGGATTGCTTCAGCGACCTGCTCACCGCAGGTGGAAAAATCCGCCTAATCGAACGCCCGGTGCTCGTCGATGAGATCGGGAAAAAGCCGGAGGATCTGAAGCCGGACGTCTTGCTCAGACTCTACCGCGGAGGGACCATGCTGTCGTTCTTCGAGATGGACCAAGCCGGCCGTTTGCAGCAGGACGATACTCTGTTACTCCTCGCGATGGCAGCGAAGCCTACACGGTAACCGGCCTACGGACGACCCGAATCATCGATTTCGTTGAGGGCAGCCGAGACATCGCCGCAGTATGTCCAGACCAGTAGTGGAAGGGTATCGAATTGGAAGACGAAAGGGCCGAGACGTGCAAGTGATCGGTACGCTGAGAGCTTGAACGATGCGAGAGCGACGCCGGAGGTCATTTTCAACGTCCCGACACTTGTTGTTCCGCGTGGTAAGAGCTGCGGACGAGCGGGCCCGATTCGACGTGACAGAATCCGATGGCGAGGCCTTCATCTTTCAGGGCGGCGAATTCGTCGGGATGGTAGAAACGCGCCACTGGGAGATGTTCCTTCGTCGGTTGCAGGTACTGGCCGATGGTCATGATGTCGCACTCAACCGAACGCAGGTCCCGCATGACTTCACGGGCCTCGTCCGTCGTTTCGCCCATGCCGACGATCAATCCCGACTTGGTCGTCATACCCATCTGCTTGGCCCGGCCCAGCAACTCAATCGACCGCTGATATTTCCCCTGCGGCCGGATTGAGGGGAACAAGCGCCGCACCGTTTCGATGTTGTGATTCAGGATGTCCGGCTTTTCGGCTGCGACCAGGGCAAGCGCCGCTTCATTGCCTTCAAAGTCCGGAATGAGCACTTCGATCGTGCAGCTGGGAATCAATCGTCGGATGTGGCGGATGGTTTCGGCAAACACCGACGCGCCGCCGTCATCCAATTCATCGCGGTTCACCGACGTAATCACGGCATGTCGCAGGTTGAGGGCCTGGACCGCCTCCGCCACGCGCAACGGTTCCTCGCGATCCACTGCATGCGGACGGCCGGTGGCGACCGAGCAGTAGTGGCATCTCCTCGTACAGATGTCGCCGAGAATCAGAAAGGTCGCGGTGCGGGCATTCCAACATTCCCACATGTTCGGACAACGCGCCTCTTCACAAATCGTGTGGAGGTTGAGGCGGTCCATGGTCTTGCGAATGTCGTGATAATCCGGACCGGTCTGAAGCTTCACCTTGAACCAGGGCGGCAGGCGGCGAGGTTGAGAAGCTGGCGGCTGATTTTCTGCAGCAGTCGGCCGGGGATCGATGTGAATGAAGCTCATGGTTTCACCACCGGAGCCACCAGTTCCTGCGGATGCTCCAGCACACGCTTGAACTCTTTCAGAAACTGCGCGCCCATCAATCCATCGAGCGCCCGATGATCGCAGGACAACGTGACCTTCATCCGCCGCCCGGCCGTCACAACCCCCTTGGTCACAACCGGTACATCCCGAATCGCACCCACAGCGATCGCAGCGGCCTGAGGCGGCATGAGCAGGGCGATAAAGTTATCCACGTCGAACATCCCCAGATTGGAGATGGCAAACGTCGCCCCCGTATATTCCTGCGGTTGCAAGCGCTTCTGCCTGGCCCGTTCGATCATCGACTTGGTCTCCGTCGAAATCTCGGTTAGCGTTTTCGCCCCGCAATCTCGGATCACCGGCGTAATCAGACCATCCTCCATGCCGACGGCCACCCCGATATCAATCTGCTCGAACCGTCTAATCGCGTCGCCGGCAAAGGAGACGTTGATCTCCGGGTGCCGACGCAACGCCAATGCCGCTGCCTTAATGAGCAGATCGGTAATAGACGGATGAGTCTGGCGGCTCTGTTTGAATTGATCGCGTACGCGCTCCGCCTGCTCCATGTCGATTTCGATGGTCAGATAAAAATGGGGGACCGGCGCCTTGCTCTGCACCGTCGCCCTGGCGATGGCTTTTCGCATCTGGCTCAATGGCTGGTCGGTTCCGGCCGGCAACACCTGCGCGGGCGGAGCAGTCGCCTGCATGACATCCTCTTCGACAATTCGTCCGCCAGGACCGGTGCCGGAGAGGGTGGAGAGATCGATGCCCCGTTCAGCCGCCAGGGCTTTCGCCCGCGGAGAGGCGAATGGACGCATACCCTCCGGACGCGCCGCTGCAAGTGGAGCAGGGGCCGCTCCCGGAACAGCGCCGGTTTTGGCACCATTGCCGATCGACGGCGCAGCCGTCACGCCGTCGGATAAGGCCGACGTAATGTCTTCATCAGCCTCGGCAATGACCGCGATCAAGGTGCCGGACTGTACCGTTTCACCGTCTCGCACGAGAATCTTGCGCAGGATGCCGGGGGCAAAGGCCTCCAAATCCATGACTGCCTTGTCGGTTTCGATCTCGGCAATTACTTCGCCTGCCTGCACCTGTTCACCTTCGCGCTTCTTCCAGGCCAGCAGCACGCCCTCTTCCATGGTATCCGTGAGCTTGGGCATAACGACGCGACTAGCCATGGATCTTCCTCCAAGATGCAGACCATCTCCGACGACCGGCGTGGACCATACGGCGACCGTTCCTCATCCTGCAGCACAAACCGATTTGACGGCGGCGATCACCCGCGGCACGTCCGGGATGGCGGCGTCTTCTAGCGGACGGCTATAGGGCATGGGCACCTCTTCGCCGGTCACGCGGACGATGGGACCATCCAAATAGTCGAACGCCGCCAAGTAAATGCTGTCGGCAATCTGCGCGCCCAGCCCGCAAAATCGCCACCCTTCCTCAACAATCACCAGACGTCCGGTCTTCTTGACCGAGGTGACGATCGTGTCGAGGTCCAAGGGTTTGAGCGTGCGTGGGTCGATCACCTCGACATCGAGCCCTTCACGACTCAGCTGATCCGCCGCCTCCATCGCCACCAGCAACATCTTGGAATAGGCCACGACGGTCACATCCGCCCCTGTCCGCTTCACCTCGGCCTGACCGAGCGGAATCGTGTAGTCACCGTCTTGGACCTCGCCCTTGGTTCCATACAGCAGTTGCGCCTCAATGAAAATAACGGGGTTCTTGTCGCGAATCGCGCTCTTCAGAAGACCCTTTGCATCCTGGGGCGTAGCCGGCGCCACAACCTTCAAACCCGGCACATGGCAAAACCAGGCTTCCAGGCTTTGCGAATGTTGCGCCCCCAATTGATGCGCCGCGCTGCCGGGGCCACGAATCACGATGGGAACAGATAGTTGGCCACCCGACATGTAGCGGATCTTGGCGGCGTTGTTGACGATCTGATCCAGCGCCACGATGCCGAAATTCATGGTCATCAGCTCGACGATCGGCTGCAATCCCGCCATAGCCGCGCCGATGGCCAAGCCGGTAAAGCCCGCTTCGGTAATCGGCGTATCGACCACCCGCTGCGGACCGAATTCCTCGACGAACCCCTTGGTCACCTTGAAGGCGCCCTGGTAATAGCCCACCTCTTCACCGATCAAAAAGATGCGCGGATCGCGGCGCATTTCTTCGCGCATGGCCTGATTCAGCGCCTCTCGGTAGGACAACAGCATGGGTGATTCTAGTCCTCCGCCATGACGTCGGTATACAAGCTCGCAGGGTCGGGGAACGGGCTTTCATCGGCGAACTTCACCGCCGCGGCCACAATGTCGCCGACCTCCTGCTCAACCGGCTTGAAGTCGGCCTCAGTGCAGAGCGCCAGGCTCAGGATCTGCTGCTTGAGTAACACCAGCGGATCCCGCTTACGATGTTCCTCGACTTCGTCCTTACTCCGGTAATGGCCATGCGAGGGATCGGCCATCGAGTGCCCCATGAAGCGATAGGTCATCGCCTCGATGAAAAACGGGCCGTGCCCCGCGCGAACCTGATCCACCACCGTCCGCATCAACGCCCGCACCGCGAGCACATCCATGCCGTCCACACGCTCGGCCATGATGCCGTAAGAACGCGCCGCCTCCGCCACGTTTTCGTACAACGCCACGGCCCGATGCACCGGCGTGCCCATCCCGTATCGATTATTTTCGCAAATGAAGATGACCGGCAATTTCCACAATGCCGCTAGATTGAATGCTTCATGCGCCTGCCCGCTCGGCACGGCACCTTCCCCGAAGAAACAGACGGTCACCAGATCCTGCTTCTGATATTTCGTCGCAAAGGCCAACCCTGTCGCTAATGGAATGTGCCCGCCGACGATGGCATAACCGCCCATGAACCGGTGGGCGAGGTCCACCAGATGCATGGAACCGCCCTTGCCCTGGCACAACCCGGTTGCTTTGCCGAACAGTTCGGCCATCACCTTCCCGGGATCAGAGCCGCGGGCCAGACAATGTCCATGGTCGCGATAGGCACTGATCGCATAATCGTCCGGCCTCAGCGCCGCGATCGCACCGACGGCAATCGCCTCTTCGCCGATGTAGAGATGGAGAAATCCGGCAATCTTGGCGAGCGCATACATCTCCGCCGATTTTTCTTCAAACCGGCGAATCAGCAACATCTGACGATAGAGGGAAAGCAGATCGTCTTTGTCCATGTGGGTCATTATGCATGCCGGGACAAGGCGACTCAACCAGGATGTTCCGGGATGAGCACTGAGCAGAATATGGAGTGAAAGAGCGGCAGAGAAACACGGGTGAGAGCACAGCCTATTCCGGTGCGGGCGCGATGCCCGCACCGGAGCGAGCCATCTATTTCACTTTGGAGAAGTCGGCATCGAATTGCATGGTCTGCCCGTCCTGTAACGTGACGATGACCGAGGTCTTGGCGTTGGGATCAAACGACTCGTATCCAAATCGGGCCGTGAAGCGCGACCGATAGGCCGGGCCTGCGCCCTCGTTTTTCCTGCCCCGGTCCGCCGGGCTAATGTCCACAGGGCGGATGTTCTTTCCCTTTTGCTGGAACACGACGTCGGCCTTCTCCGCGAAGTACTCATCGTCCCCGCAGAGTTGTACTTCCACTTCCATGTTCGGCATGTCCACGACTTTCTGAATGAACTCCTCGGGCATGCGCACATCTTTCTTCTGCTTCTTCGACTCCGCGGCTTCTTGTCGGCCGAATGCTTCCAGCCGATACCGCTTGGTGCGCAGGATGGCACTCGCGCCACATTGATCCTTCTCGGGGTCCGCGCCCACCCGCGTGACCAGCGAGGCCTGCTGCAACACCTTCTTCACGTCCTCCGGGGAATTCGCCTTTTCCATCGGTGCCCGCCCGGCTTCCAGGGCTTTCTTCGCCTCTTCGGGGGACAACTTGACATCGATCGCCCACGCGGGACCGCCGACCACCACCATTGCTCCGACGACAAGCCCGATGACTCCATGGGACCGACGATGCCGACCTGCCCTGCTATGATTCGCGCGCATGAGTACCTCCCTGACGCGTCACTGAACAAGGGCGCATTGTAAAAGGATTGCGAAGGCCTTTTCAATCTCACAGCTGAAGAGGCAAGATGCCTGCTACGAATTGAACCGATTCCAGTTGGGATAGGGCTTGCGAACATAGAGTTGATCGACATCGACCGGACAGGCCATGCCACGCTTGCGCAACATCTCGGCGACCATGCGAAGGGGCAATCCCACGGCCGCCGTGTAATCGCCCTCGATCCGCTCGATCAGTGCGGCACCTCCACCCTGAATGGAATAGGCGCCGGCCTTGCCCAGACTGTCCCCCGTCCGCAGGTAAGCGGCCAAGGCCTCTTCATTCAAGGGTTTCATCGTGACCGATACCGTGGCGACCTGAACCTCACAGGACTCAATGCCGGGTCCCGCCAGTGCAACCGCAGTAAAAATTTTATGCACCTGTCCCGCCATACGCCTGAGCATGGATTCAGCATCGGCCAAATCGGCCGGCTTTCCCAGCACCTCCGAGCCAAGGCTGATCAGGGTGTCGCTGCCGAGGATGAGCGCATCGGGGGACAGCTCGATGCAGGATTTGGCCTTGCCTGCCGAAAATTCTACCGCCTGCTGCTCGGCGGACCTATTCGGCACCACCTGCTCGACAAACGGGGGGGCCACGACATCGAAGCGCAACCCCAGGAGGGTCAACAATTCGTGCCGTCTCGGCGAGGTGGAGGCGAGAATCAATCGCATGGGCTACGCGGCGGAGATGGAAGAGGTCTGTGCCGCAAGCGGAGTGGGGGCAGACGCGTCCCGCTCCGACTGCATGAGGTCCTGACAAAACTCAGCCACGATCCGCTCGACGTCCTGCACGTTGGACGCTCCGAACATCTTGCCGCGCATCGCCGCGGCATGGGGAAATCCTTTGCAGTACCAACCCAGATGTTTGCGAATGGACCGGAACCGTTCCAGTCCGGCAATCGCCTCATACTGCCTGGCGTGGTCGAGCATGACTTGCATGCGATGGCTCACCGAGACCTGCGGTTCCCACGCGGTGGCGGGTACGGCAGACAGGTCTCCCCGCTCGCTGAACACCCGCCTGGCCTGCTCCTTTTCACGAAAGAACCAGGGCGACCCCAACGTGCCTCGGCCGACCAACACGCCCTGCACGTTACTCTCAGCCACGCGTCGCATCGCATCGACCAATGTGTTGAGATCGCCGTTCCCCAGCATCAGCGTGCCGGTGCCACGGGCACGCTTGCCAGCCTCGGCGATGGCCGACCAGTCAGCCGCCCCCCGGTACATCTGCTGCAGCGTCCGGCCGTGCAGGGTGATAGCCTCCGGACGGACCTCCAGCAAATGTTCGACCCAACGCTCAACCACCACACAATCAAACCCCAATCGCGTTTTGATGGACAGCGGCAGGAGCCGGCGCGGCACGACCGGCACACCGGAGCGGCTATGGTTCAGCGTATGAATGAATTCGATGCGCGAGGGTTTAAATCCCTGGCTGTGGATCGACTGACCGGCGGCCCAATCTTCCAGCCCCTGCCGGGCGGCGCGCACGATCGCATGGGCCAAGTCCGGTGTTTTGATCAAGGCGGCGCCCGACCCTGATGCCGCGACGCTTTTCGACGGACAGCCCATGTTGATATCGAGCCCGTCGAACCCCAGCTCGCAGACTACCTGCGCGGCGCGATAAAACTGATCCGGATCTTTCCCATACAGCTGCGCCACAATCGGCCGTTCCGCCTCGCTATAAATCAACGACTCCAGCAGATGGTCCGGTCCACGACAAATCTCATTGACGTTGGTGAACTCGGTAAAGGTGATGTCGGGGCGTCCCTGCGAGGCCACCACGCGCCGGAAGGCGGCATCGGTCACACCATCCATCGGCGCCAATCCGAGAATAGGCTGTGGCAGATTCGCCCAGAAACTCATGCGCGCACCTCGGCCGATTCCGTTGGCTCGTTTGCCGTGCGATAGGCCGCCCGCAGTTCTTCCGCCTCCTCCCTGACGACGGCAGCAGCCGAGGGACAATCGCTCACCACGAATTCGACGAAGCGATCGATCTTGAGCAGAAAGAAGTCATAGTCCTCTTCGTCCGGCCTGGGCCGGCTGAACCAAAACGGGACGAACCGGCCCAACGAAAATTGTGCTGCCGTCAGCAAAGCGCAGGTGCGTGGAAACATATCGTGCAACTCACCACCCCAGTGCAGCACCTCGTGGGGCAAGTAGGTCTCGCGATACCGATTGAGGTCATCGAGCGATCCGCCGAGCAGAGACAGATGTTCCGACAGCGGCAGGGGCTGCCCCCTTGTGACGAAGCGGACATAGGCCTGGTACTGATCGCGCAACGTCGCCAGCTCATCCATTGCCAGAGGCTGACGTGTTCCACTGCGTTCATCCACCGCTGGTCGCGTGAGCGATGGAGCCGCGCCGGCCTGCAACACGCTGGTGACCATTGATTCAAATCGGTCACAAAACCGACGGAACTCTGTAACGATGGTAGCCACCGGCTTCGTATCGACTTCCAGCGCCACACCTTTCAAACAGGTCAGGCGAGGATGTGCCAACACCTGAGCCAGCAGATCGAACAGAACTCCAGGAATGGGGGCGCCATGGGCATCGATCCAATAGGGCAAGGCCTCAGCATCGACCATGTGTTGAGCAACACCCTGCGCCGTGAACTCGGCCAAGCCGGCGACATGAATTTCGATCACCCGCTCCATCGGGAAAGCATCTAAAAATTCTGTGGCGAAGTCCTCCAACGTCTGACTATGCCAGGCCCCCGTGTAACGATACACCGTCCACAGGTGCCCGATGTCCAACACCAGACCGCAGGCCAACCTGTCGGTCACGGCCCGAAAAAACGCGGGGATGGCGAGAGAGCCGCAACCAAAATAAGTCAGCGGCGGCATTTCCAGGAGGACGAGGGCGGGATCGGCCCCATGACGGCGCGCCTGCTCATCCACCTGTCGCTGGAGATAGGCCAGGTTCTCGGCCGTCATCCTGGCAGACAGTTCCGTATACAACGGCGGCAAGTAGGTCCCGAAGGAATACCCCGCCATCTGCTTCGTCGCACATTCGTGATTCAACCAGGCACTCCGCAGGGCGAGGATTTGCGCGCAGGCCTCCGCGACCCCTTGCGTCCCGGAGCAACTGTGGGGGAAATCCGGCTGCGTGATCCACAAGCCTTCGCCATGGTAAGGAAGCTTCATATCCGGCAGCTGCCGCCGCACCCACTGCATGGCTGAGGTGGTCGCCTTGAAGACCTCGAGGTACCCGGGCTGCAGGCCTTCGTCCCGCAATGAGTGGACGAGGTGCAACAGGTCAGGCGAATAAACATCCACCGAGAGTCCCAACCCATGTGCGGGGACGGCATTCGCACGTTGTGTGAATTCGCTTTGCATCAGATCGCGTTTGGCATATTTTGAAGCAACCATACTGACTATAGTTCATGTGCAGTCTAAGCGCCTAACCTCTTGGTTGACAAGGGAAGATGGGGAACCTAACCCGGCAAATCGATCTGGTATACTTCCTTTCGACGTGGTGGTCGCCGGGCCGACACGTCAGCCCCTCTCACGGCGAGAAACAGGCTTAACCGATGACAAAAACCGGCTCCATGCTCCGCGACAAACCGACGCATTACTCAATTCCTATGGTGGCCCACATGATGACACCCGGTGTGGTACAGGTTCCCGGGGATGTCTCTGTCAGCGAAGCCGCCTTGCTCCTCGACCGGGAGCGGATTCCCTGCCTGCTGGTGAAAGACAGCGAGACCACATTCGGCATCATGACCTCCGCCGATATCGTGATGAAGGTCGTCGCCCAGGGACTGGAGCCGCACGACGTGGAAGTCCGCACGATCATGTCGAAGCCTGTGCATTCCATCGAATGTGATCAGATCCTCGACGACGCCACCAGCGTGATGGCCTCCACCGGCGCCTCCCTATTGATCGTCACGAAACAAGGTCAGCCGGTCGGCATCCTGACGGCGCGAGACCTGGCCCTGGCACCCAAACGATGCGAGACCTGCCTGCCTGCCACTATCCGCGTGACGAACGGTGAAGGCGAGGGAGCGAAACACCTCGCCACAATCCGGCAGCTGAGCCACGTCGGCGCGTTCATCGAGAGCCGCACGCTGCTGCTGCCCGGCACGAGTATCGTCCTTTCGTTTATGCTTCCAGGAACAGACTTAAGTTTCTCCGTGCGCGGCACCATTCTCAACAGCAGTTACGAGCCGGAATTCCATGAAGACCGGGGTGTGCTCGGGAGCTATCCCGGGGTCGACATCCAATTTGCACCCCTCCCTTCCTCCGATGAGTCGAAGATTCGCGCCTGGGTGCTGCAAAATCTGCCGCGTGCCTCCGGCCTCTCCTAAGCTCCGTTCCATGAATCTTTTGCTTCATCCGCATCAGCTTGTTATGATTTTTATGACTACTCTCTCCGACGATACGCGTCCGGAGTTTACCGTGCGTTAGGTGACAATCCATGAAAAGCCCCGCCGCCCGCTCCAAGCCGACCCCGACCAAAGACGAAATTCTCGCGCAACTCACTACCCTGCTGGACCGTCCGGACGATGACATCCAGGCGGCGCTCATGAAGGAAATTCTCGCAGGCGTGATCCGGCTCTCGGAATCGCAGCTGGATGTCTTGGACCTTAAAATCGTCAATCGCGCACTGAAAGAACTGCGGCATGCCTTCAGAGTATTCCAAGGCTACCGGCAGCGCTTGAAGATCAGCGTGTTCGGCTCGGCCCGCACACCGGCGGACGACCCTAACTACCAGCTGGCCTTTCAATTCGCCCGGCGAATGGTGGAAGAGGGCTACATGACCATCACCGGCGGCGCGGACGGCATCATGCGGGCCTCGCAGGAAGGAGCGGGCCGCGAGCATAGCTTCGGCGTGAATATCATGCTGCCCTTCGAGCAAGGCGCCAACGCCGTCATTGCCGATGACCCCAAGCTCGTCACGTTCAAATACTTCTTTACCCGCAAACTCATGTTTCAAAAAGAATCCCACGCGATCGCGCTGTTTCCCGGCGGATTCGGCACCCATGACGAGGGATTCGAGATCATGACCCTCGTGCAAACCGGCAAAAGCGACCCCAAACCGATCGTCTGCCTCCAAGCGCCCGGCTGCGACTACTGGGATCACTGGAATTCCTTCATCACCGACCAATTGCTGAAGCGACGTCTGATCAACGCGGAGGACCTCTCCCTCTTCACCATCGTCGACAATGTCGAAGATGCCGTCACGGAAATCCGCACGTTCTACCGGCGCTATCACTCGCTCCGGTTCGTGGGTCGTCAGCTTGCCATCAGGCTAAAGACCCCGTTGAGTGCGGCGCAGGTTGAGGACGTGCAGCAACAATTCAGCGATATGCTGACGGAAGGGACATTCGAGCAGCGTCCGTCGCTCCCCGAGGAAATCGATGAACCGGGGCTGAAGGATCTCGCGCGATTGACCTTCTCGTTCAACCGCCGGAATGCCGGACGCCTCCGGCAACTGATCAACCACCTGAACCAGCTTCCCTCGACGGCATAACCGGAATCCCGCGCGATGCCGGCCGCACCAACCGGCATCGCGTACCCTCCAGAGATTGCTCTTTAGTCTCCATGAACGGACATGCTAAGGTGGTCAGCCTATGAGCGCCGCCGTCATGCGAAGTCGTGCCTCCTCTCCTCCTACACTGATTCTCTATCACGCGGAATGTGCGGATGGGTTCGGTGCCGCCTGGGCCATTTGGCGGCGCTACCCCAACGCAGGATATCGCCCCGTGAAACATGGCGAAGGCCCGCCGGCCAACCTGGCCGGTCATCATATCGTCATCGTCGATTTCAGTTACGCCCGGCCGACCCTCGAAGCCATCGCCAAGGACGCAGCGAGCCTGGTGGTCCTGGACCATCACATCACCGCCGAGCAAACCCTGGCCGATCTGCCCTACGCCTACTTCGATCAGAAGAAGTCCGGCGCAGTGCTCGGATGGGAATGGGCCCATGACGAACCGGCTCCTTGGCTCTTGCGCTACATTCAGGACAAGGATCTCTGGAACTGGGCGCTCCCGCACAGCCGGGAGATCAGCGCCGCGCTCGCCTCACACCCGTTCGATTTCCAGCTCTGGAGCAGCTTCGAGCAGCAGGAGTTAGAGCGGGAGGGGCGGGCGATTCTCCGCTACGAAAACGAACTGGTCACGAAACTGGCGTCACACGCGACCCTGGTGCAGTTTGAAGGGGCGACCGTGCCCGCGGTTCAAAGCGCAGTCCTCACCAGTCAGATCGGCGAACGACTCTCCGCCGCGCACCCATTCTGTCTCATCTGGCATGACCGCAACGGACGACGGTACTACAGCATGCGCTCCCGCGAGGAGGGAACCGATGTGGGATCGATCGCCGCATCATTCGGCGGTGGAGGCCATACGCATGCGGCCGGTTTCTCCATCCCGTTGCAAGCCGACGGTTCGCTCCCTTCCAATCCCCGACTTCCTCGACCGGCGCCGTAACGCGCCGCCCCGATAGGGATCGCCATGCTGCCCCTCAATGACGATAACCCGACCGAACACACACCGGTCGTCACCATCACCTTCATCGCCGCCTGTTGCCTCGTGTTCCTCTACCAAAGTTCGCTGGCCCCGGCTCCCGGCGAAGCCTTTGTGTACCAATATGGCGCCATCCCCTCCGTCGTCTTCGGCCACGCCACGCTCCCGCCCGAGGTCGCGGCAGTGCCTGCGTTCGCGACGATGCTGACCAGCATGTTTCTGCACGGCAGTTGGATGCACCTGATCGGCAACATGTTGTACCTCTGGGTCTTCGGCAACAACATCGAAGACATCATGGGCCATGTAAGATTTATCGTGTTCTACGTGGTGTGCGGCGTCCTGGCTGCCTTGAGCCACGCCCTGACCGACCCGACCTCCACGGTGCCGATGGTGGGAGCGAGCGGCGCGATTTCCGGCGTACTGGGCGCTTATCTGCTGCTGTTTCCCCACGCCCGGGTGTTGCTGCTCGCCCCGGTGGTGGGCACCACCTATGTGCCGGCCGGCATCGTGCTGGGTTCTGGTTCGTGATGCAGCTGTTGAACGGCGGCGCGAGCATCGGTTCGCAGGGAGGAGGGGTAGCCTTCTTCGCACACATCGGCGGATTCATTGCGGGGATGGTTCTGATCGGCCTATTCAAACGACCGGAGGTGCGCTTCTTCACGCCCGGACGCACCAGATCCTGGCGCTACTAGGACGCACTCGGCCACTCACACATCCAGCAGTTCACGAATCTTTCCTGCCAGATCGTGCTGCCGATACGGCTGCTGCAGGAAATACTTCTTATTGACCCGATGGCTCGCGATCGTGTCGTCCGAGAACCCCGACACAAACAACGCCTTCATCTTGGGGTGTTGGAGAACCAGGCGCTTGGCCAACTCCCGACCGCTGATCTCCGGCATCGAGAGATGGCTGACCGTGAGGTGAATCGGCCCGGGATGCTGCTGCGCCACCAACAACGCTTCGACAGCAGACCCCGCCTCTAACACCTGGTAGCGATGGGTCTGGAGCGTCGATGAAGCCAGTTTTCGGGTAATTTCATCTTCCTCCACCAGCAACACGGTCTCGGCCCCTTTTGAGAGGGCCCCGCTGAGCACCCTCGTATCCCGCACCACCCCGTTCCGTTCAACCAGGGGAAAGTAGACCCGTACCGTCGTCCCTTGCCCGGGCTGACTCTGCACCTCGACCGTCCCCCCGTATTGCCGGACGATCCCGTATACCAATGTGAGTCCCAGGCCGGCGTGGGTGTCCTTCGTGGAGAAAAACGGCTCGAACATTTGTGATTGCACATCCAGGTTCATTCCGCCGCCGTTGTCGCTTACAGCAATCCGGGCCATGCGCTTCCGGGGATTCTTTTCCAGTTGCTCGGCGGGAAGGAGTTCGCCGGTGACGATTTCCAGCGCGATCTCCACCCGTCCCGTCTTCGGCATCGCGTCGCGCGCATTGGCGACCAGGTGCAATAGCAGCTGCTCCAAGCGGTCATGCCCGATCTCCACCAGGACCGGAATCGACTCGTTCGCCAGCCGCAAATCGATGCGACCCGGCAGCAATGCCTCAAACGTGTCCCGCATCGACTCGATTGCCGGGCTCAGCGACAGGGTATCCCGGATCGCCGTCTCCTGAACGCGTAGCGCCAGCAATTGCGCCGTCAGAGTGGCCGCCCGCTCCCCGCTTCGAAAAATCTCCTCCACCGGCCGCTGCAACGGGTCATCCGGTTTCAACTTTGAGACAATGACTCCGGTTTGACTCCCGATCACCGCCAAAACCTGGTTGAACTCATTGGCCAATTTGGAGGCCAGGCGGCCGACCGCCTCGAACTTCTGGGCTTCGCGAAGCTGCCGCTCCAAGCCGGTCCGCTCCACCATGCCCTGGCGAATTTCCTGATTCGCACGTGACAACCCCTGCTTCAATCCCTGCACGCGGGTTTCGAGTTGCGTCCGTCGTTCCTCCAACACCTGCCCCGACTGCCTTAATCCCTGCACATTCTCCTGCAACAGGCGATTACGGCGGCGTTCGGTGGCGACCGTTTCAAGCGTTAATCCATAAAAGACCGACATGATCAGCAACACGGGAATGCCCAAGAGATGCCCCACTTCGAGCCCGCCCGACTGCATCGCATGTTCGTAGACCAAGACGCCGTAGCCAGCGCAAATCACTGTCGAAAGACCAAGCAGTTGCCTGAGCGACGGGGCCGATGAGGCGATCAAGAGGAGGAGAAAATACGTGAGGTACAGCTCCGAACTGGCGGTCCCGGAGAGATAAATCGTCCCCGTCACGAACAGCGTATTGATGCTGATCAGCGCGCCGGGAAACCAGGCGCTTTCAAGGAGGGTTCGCGGCAACAGCATGATGCCGCAGCTGACCAGGATCAGGCCGGCGGCCACCAGGAGGCTCACTCGATGTCCGAAGATCGTCTCGTTACTGACCAACAATTCGTACGAGAGGATACCGGCCACCAGGCTTTGCAGAAAAATCGTGCGGGTGCGGGAATGATCGAGCAACCGCCCCAGGCCTCTGATGTTGGGATGGCGTCCGGTTTGATCGAGATCGGACGAGGGAAGTGGAACGCTCACGACTATGCCTGCCTTCGGTGGAAGAGTGTGAAGCCAGCCGGAAGATCAGCAAGTCCTGTACCGTGCAGCACCGGACGGCAAGTCGTCGCATTATCAGGAGGCGCAAGCGGACCGGTGCTCAGGAAGGGCCGGATCGTTCTCGGCGGATCACAAAAACGAACGGACCCGGGTCAGACGGGCTGCGCTAACGGATGCGAATGAGCAGCGCGCCGACTGCGATCGATACGCCTCGCATGACGCAGGAAGCTTAAGAGTGAGGCAGGACAAGGCGGGATCGGAAGACCGATGCTTTGGAAAGGGCTGCTTCACGGGTGGCGGCCAGGAAAGAAACGTGACCCATCTTCCGTTTCGGGCGCACCACACGCTTCCCATAGAGATGAACCACCGCGCCCGGCTCACGAAGTAGATCTTGCGCAGCGGGCGACACGGTTGCAAGCAGAACTTCCTCGCCGATGAGATTGAGCATAACCGTCGGGCTCAGCAGGCGCACTTCGCCAAGCGGGAGCCCACAGAGGGCGCGGACCTGTTGTTCGAATTGCGACACCGTACAGGCGTCCAACGAATAGTGCCCGGAGTTATGCGGCCTGGGCGCGACCTCGTTGATGAGTAGCCGGCCATCGGGCATGAGAAATAACTCCACGCAGAACACCCCTACGCCGTCCAAAGCCTCCACTGCGCTCCGTGCCATCACCGTAGCCTGATCGGCCACCGCGGCCGGCACATCGGCCGGAACAGTGGACTGACGAAGGATCCCTTCTTCATGCACATTTTCGACGAGCGGGTAGGTTCGCACCGCCCCGTCCAGGCTTCGCACCACCAGAATCGACACCTCGCGTTCGAAAGGCAACCAGGCTTCCAGAATCCAGCGTGAACCGGGGCGTCGGCTTCGAGTCAGATCCTCCTGCACGGCCGCGCAATCCTCTGCGCGCGCAATTTTCCATTGGCCTTTGCCATCGTACCCGGCCGTCGCGGTCTTACAGACCAGAGGATATTCCAGCACCGTCTGCCGGCTGAGCTCCTCCGGCGATGAGATCGCGTGAAATGCCGGAACAGGCAAGCCATGGGCTCGAAGAAAGGTTTTCTGCTCGATTCGGTCTTGAATCACACGAAGCACCCGGCTCGAGGGCCGGACCGGCACGTCGCGCTCCAACTGCTCGCAGAGATCGGCAGGCACATTTTCCCATTCATACGTGACGGCGCACACGCGCCCGACAAAGTCCTGACGCGCGGCAGAGTCTGTAAACGATCGGATAAGGGAGGAGTCGGCCAACCGGTGGGCCGGCGCTTCTGGATCGGGATCCCACACGACCACCGCATACCCGAGACGCCGGGCCGCGGTTGCGAACATCGCGCCGAGTTGTCCGCCTCCCAGCACACCCAGCGTCGCGCCGGGATCGATGACCGGCGCGTTCACGACCGGCGGCTCGCCCGGGAGCTTCGTCCCATCCGCAAGGGAGGAGACAATCGGGCATCGTCCTGTGAGTCGAGCACCGACTGTGTTTGATTGGCGCGAAACTGTTCGACCCGTTGTCTGATGGCGGCCGACCGGAGTCCGAGTATTTGCGCGGCCAGGATGGCGGCATTCTCCGCGCCCCCGATGGCGACCGTCGCCACCGGAATGCCTCTGGGCATCTGCACGATGGACAACAGCGAGTCCAATCCTCTGAGATTCTCTGTGGGGATGGGAACCCCGATCACCGGCAAGGAAGTCTTCGCCGCCAACATTCCGGGAAGATGAGCGGCGCCGCCGGCGCCCGCAATGATGACCTGGATGCCCCGGTCGATCGCCTGTTCCGCGTAGGCGAAGAGGCGATCGGGAGTGCGGTGCGCGGAGACCACCAAGAGCTCGTTGGGAATCCCGAGTTCGTTCAGCATGGCTACGGCCTTTTCCAGGATCGGGAAATCCGACTTGCTTCCACCCAGCACCCCGACAGAAGCCCGGACCGCTGTATTGTTCTTTGACATGTGAGAGGCCACCTTTGGCTGAAGGAAAGAACGATGCGGCGAACCTTAGCCGTTCTCCGGTCGAAGGGTCAAGCCGCACCCCGGCGGAACCCCTCATTGAATTGACCAAGTCCTCCGCAATCCACTATGATACGCTGTGAATTTTTCTGTCACTGGCTGTGCCCTGGAGGGGACACGTGCAGCGGATCCGTGAAGGGCTCAAAAGCAGAATTCGCTCCCTGGTCACCCAGCGCACCGGCCTGGATGAAATGGCGGTCGATGATCTTGCGACATCGACCCAGCTCCAGTCGTGGGAGGCGGTCCAGATTCCCGAGCGGCTTCGCTTCTCCTCCCGGCTGGCCATTCTCTTGGTCGGCTTCTTCATCCTCATCGTCGCATTCGTACCCTGGACACAAACCATCACCGTGACCGGACAACTGTCGGCCTACACACCGTTCGAACGGCCGCAGGACGTCGAAGCCCAGATCACCGGCCGCATCAGAAAATGGCACGTCTTCGAAGGTGTACGAGTCAAGACCGGCGATGTGATTCTCGAACTCGATGACTACGATCCGAACTTCATGGCCCCGGATCTCTTGAGCCTCCTTGAACAACGCAAGAAAGCCTTGGAGGACACCCGGAAGGCGGCGTTGAGCCGAGCCGATCAACTCGATAAGCGGATCAAAGAAATGCAAAACCTCGTGAAGGCGGCCGTCCCTTCGGCAGGTGCCCGCGTCCTCGAGGCGGAAAGCAAGGTGCGCGAAGCAAGGCAGAAAATCGAAGCCTCCAAGATTGCCGTCGCCACTGCCGAGCTCAACGTCGAACGGCACCAGCAATTGGCGCAACAAGGCCTGGTCTCCCAACGCGAACTGGAACTCACTATTCAATCTGCCCTGGCCAGTAAGGCCGACCTGCAAGGCGCACAGGCCAATTTGAGTGCGGCCGAACAGAGTATGAAAGCCTTAAGTTTCGGACGCGAACAAATAAGCGCGGAAGTGCTCCAACGTCTCCTCGACGCTGAAGCGGCCCGCGATGCGTCGATCGGAGAAGCGGCGCGAGCCGCCGATCAAGTCGCGGACGTCTCGTTACGCCTCTCCAACGCGAACCAGCGGCGCGTGGCCGGCCGCATTCTTTCTCCCATCGACGGCACCGTGGTGAAAATGGCGCAGGCCGGCGCGGGCGAAACCGTGCGTCCCGGGGACAAACTCGTCAGAATTTCACCGAGCAGCACGGACAAGGCCATCGAAATGGTCGCCGACGGTATCGACGCGCCCTTGCTGAATGTCGGCCGGAAGGTCAAGATTCTCTTCTACGGTATTCCCGCCATCCCGTTGCCGGCGTGGCCGGAACTGATGGCCGGTACCTACAACGGCGTCATCAAAGTCATCGACCAGGTGGACGACGGAAAAGGCAACTTCCGCTTCTGGGTCGTCCCCGACCTGGAGGAACGTCCCTGGCCTCCGCAAGAACATGTCCGCCAGGGCACCAAAGCCATGGGGTGGGTCATTCTCAATCGTGTCCCGCTCTGGTACGAGCTGTGGCGCCGCTTCAATCTGTTTCCGCCCGACTACCAGGAACGGCCCCCGAGCTTGATCGATACGCTCTTGCCGAAAGCCGGTCGCGGGGCCAAGTAACAGGCCCCTTCCGACCGGCCGCCGGTCCGAAGCGCTCATTTCCTTCGACCTTGTTCTCTCTTGTTTATACTCAGAAAGGAGTGCGTTTCATGAAGATCCATGCCTGGGTACTTGCCCTCGCCGCCTGTGGACTCTGCTCGCTGCCTGACACCGGTCTGTCGGCGGACGAGACGGCGAAACCACGCACGCTCCCGCCCATTCCGCTCTCATTGAACGAAGTCCACGCCTGGATCGATCGGTCCCATCCCCTGCTGAAGGGAGCCGGCACCGAAAAAACTTCGGCGCGCGGGAAAATGCTCAAAGCCCTGGGCGCTTTCGAGCCCGTCCTCGTGAACGATACGGAAATCGAACGATTTATCGACAAAGGAACCACCAAAACGCAAAGCGTCGGCTTCAACGATACGCTGGTCGAAGCGCGCACGCCTTGGGGATTCCGTGGCAGCGCGGGCGTTCGGCAGTCCATTGGCGACGCCAAGATCCCGGACCTCGGTTTCGGCAACGGCCAACAGGTCATTCTCGGTGGCTTTCTGCCTCTCCTCAAAGGACTCATGGTCAACCCGGAGAATGCCGAACTCCAGCGATCGGAGTTGGCCGATCCACGCGCCGATGTCAAAATCTCCCAAACCAGGCAGGACCTGTTCCTGGCAGCCGCCACCCAGTTCTGGGATTGGGTCTCTGCGGCCAAGTACGTGGACGTGCAGCGCCGGGCCCTGGGAGTTGCGGAAGAACGGCTGCGGCAGGTCGAAGGCAGAGCCAAAGCCGGCGCCGTCGCCCCGCTCGACGTCGTTGAAGCAGGGCAGGAAGTCCAGCGCCGGCGCGAGATCGCCATCGGCGCACAACGAGCCGTAGAGCAGGAACAATATAAGATGTCGATGTTCCTCTGGGAAAACCAGACCCCGACCGCACCACAACTCGAGCGCGCACCGGATTTCCCGCCGCCGACCGCCGTGCCGACGCCTGAAATCGTGCGAGCCGACAAGCTCCAGGCCAAAACCGACCGGCCGGAAATTCGCGAGGTCGATATCGAAGCCAAGGTCAACAACATCGATCTGGAATTGGCCAAAAACAACCTGCTGCCCAGTCTCGATCTCGAAGCGGCGCCGGCACGGGCTCCGGAAAAATTTGTCCTCGGCCTCGGCTACCGGTTTGGCGTGGAACTGCGCATGCCGATCCTGCAACGGAGAAGCCGCGGTGAAGTGATGGAAGCGCAAGCACAGGCCGATCGCCTGGTGATGGTGCAGAAATACCGGGAACAGCAAGTGGTCGTGGACGTGGACAATGCCCTCTCGGCCATCGAACGCGCGAAGGAGCGGGTGACCGCCGCAGCCGAATCGCTCCGCATGGCCAAGACCCTGGAGGAGGGCGAGCGGTTCCGTTTCAGTTTGGGCGCCACCAGCGTTCTGTTTGTGAACCTGCGCGAACGAAATTCCGTCGATTCGGAAATGCAGCTGGTGCGAGCGAAGGCAGACTATCAGAAGGCGCTGGCCCTGTATCAATGGGCGACCGGCACCTGGGCCCGGAGTCAGCCATCCGCGACGCCGGTGAACTACCGCGTCGGGGCGAGCTTCTCCAAATAGTGGTATTTTGCGGGCTGCTCTGATACGTTTTAGCCGACGAGGCGGTCCGGCACAGGCGTGTCACCTCCACGGCTTCAGACTGCTCGCGAAGAGACACGGCAAGGGGCCCGGTCAGGTTTTGCTGGAGTAACACGATGGCCCAGGACCATTCCGATAATCAGAGCAATCTGTTCCAGGCCGTCATCGGCCATCTCGGCCTCCTCTTCCGCCTGGAACGGCGCGTCCTCGGACTCATCGTTTCCTATTCGATCGCCATCGGGCTCTTCTCCCTGATCGTGCCTCTCACGGTTCAGGAACTCGTCAATACCTTCGCATTCGCGCTTCAACCCATTACCATCGTCACCCTGGCCGCCGTCATGGTGGCCGCCCTGTTATTTGTCGGCGCCTTCCGGGCCCTGCAGTATTACGCGGTCGAAGTGTTGGAGCGTCGCATTTTCGCCCGGGTCGCCATTGCCATGGCTCAACAACTCCCGCACCTGCGCTACCAGGGCTTCAAACCGCGCTTTGCAAATTTCTTCGTCGAAACCATTCTCATGCAACGGGCGGTGTCGGTCCTGCTGGTGGATCTGATCAACGTCATCGTCGGCGGCGCGGTCGGCATGACCATCCTGGTGTTTTATCACCCGTATTTCCTGCTGTATAACGCGATCCTGCTGGTCGGATTCAACGTGGTCTTTTTCCTCATGAGCCATGGCGGCCTCAAGGCCGACATGAACCTCTCTCATGCCAAGTACGACACCCTGCACTGGTTTCAGGAAATTGCCTACAACCTGCTCCATTTCAAGTCGACCGACAGCCAGGCCCTGCTGGTCAAAAAGACGGACCAGCTCCTGGATACCTACGTCGGCATCCGCCGAACCAGATTCGGAATTTTGATCCGGCAGTATCTGGGCTCACTGGGATGGCAGGCCATTGCGCATAGCGGTCTCATTGCGACGGCCGGCTGGCTCCTGGGCATCGGGCAATTGACGCTCGGACAATTTGTCGCCGCCGAAGTCGTCGTCAGCGGCATCCTGTCGAGCTTCGACGGGGTCGTGAAACGGATGGGGCATATCTATTACTTCCTGACGGCATTGACGGAGCTGAGCTTCTTATTCTCCCTTCCGAAAGACCAGGATACGGCAACCCTCTCCATCCCGCTCCCGGACCCGACCGTGCACGGCATTCGCGTCACCTGCAAAGATCTGACGTTTGCCCCTGCCGGCGGCCCGGCCGTCTTCGAGCGCTTCAACCTGGAAGTGACGCCCGGCGAAAAGATCGGCATTTATGCGGACAGCACCATGGCCAAGACTGCGCTGGCCCGGGTACTGGGCGGCCTGGAATCACCCACCTCCGGTGTGATCCGCTATAACGGCGTCGACCTCCGGCACCTCAACCTGGACTCCGTCAACCGGTTCAGAGGATTCATCCTGGATTCGCAGTTGTCGTTGTTCGAAGGCACGCTCGAGGAGAACATCGTACTCGGTCGGGAGTATATCCCTTACAGTGATGTGCGATGGGCCTTACGCTTTACCGAGCTGGAAGAGGAAGTCGACGCTCTGCCGCACGGCCTTAAGACCCACGTCCGGGCTGCCGGAAAAATTTTCGCGCCGACGCACATCGTGCGCATCCTGGTCGCCCGGGCGATCCTGGGTCGGCCGCAACTGCTCATTTTCGAGGGGATCCTCCACAACATGCATCCCGCGATGCGCGAAACGATTCTCCGGCGCCTCTGCAGCAAGGAAGAGCCGTGGTCGGTCATTTTCGTCTCGAACGATCCCAACCTGACCCCGCATGTCGACCGCCGAATCATGCTGAACTAGCCGGACGACGCATCGATTCTACGTGTCTGTTCCCGCCCGCTTCATGTCCCTGCGCTCCGCATAGCCGGACCTGCTCAACTTGACAGACATCAGGCAATCGCCCACACTGCGGCCCACAGCCGACCGATACGAGCGCTTGTGTGAACGACACCGCTACTGAAACGCCCATTTCGACGCCCTCCGCCTGGACCATCCTTGCCCGCCTGAATCTTCTGATCGGGCTCGAGCGCCGCATCCTCACCATCATCGTGTCCTATGCGGTCGTGATCGGTCTGTTTGCATTGATCGTCCCGCTTACGGTCCAGGAACTGGTCAATACCTTCGCGTTCGCCATCCAACCGATCATGATCGTGACGCTGGTGGCCACGATGTTCGGTGCGCTGCTCGCAATGGGCGCATTCCGGGTCCTGCAAGCGCGGGCGGTGGAAATCCTGGTGCAGCGCCTCTATACGAGGCTCGCCGTCGCCTTTACCGAAGCCCTGCCCCGCTTTCGCGAGAATGTCTTTCTTCCTCAACATACCAACACGTTTATCGAGGCGGAACTGTTGCCCCGGGCCCTGGTCGCCATGCTGGTCGATGTGATCAATGTGTCGGTGTCGGGCACCATCGGCATGGCGATCCTGATCATGTACCATCCCTACTTCCTGGGATATAACACCCTCCTGATCACAGGGTTTGCCTTTCTGCTGACGTTTTTCGGTCGAGGCGGGCTCCGCATCACGCAACGGGTGTCCCGGCTGCACTACCAGACCTTTCACTGGCTCCAGGACATCGGCATCAACCGGCTCCATTTCAAGTCCACGGACAGCCTGCCGTTGCTCCTCAAGAAAACCGATGCGCTGGTCAAGGCCTATGTGATGGCGCGGAAGACGCGTTCCGATATTCTGAGCGGCGGGCAATATAAAAGTACGGTCGTGTTTCAGGCCGTGGCGCATAGCGGCATGATCGGCCTCGGCGGCTGGTTGCTGTCGGTCGGCGACATCACCCTCGGACAGTTCGTCGCGGCGGAGGTGATCGTCGGCACCCTGCTGCTCAATCTCGATACCGTCGCCCGGCGCATGTATGCCGCCATCTATGTCGCCACCTCACTCCATGAGCTTTCCACGCTGTTTGACATGCCGAAGGAGGATGTCTCCGGCCCCGTGGCCGCCTGGCTCCCCGATCCCTCGCTGCAGGGGGTGCGCCTGACATGCAAAGACGTGTCCTTCGCCGCGCCGGACGGACCGCTGCTCTTCGAACGATTCAACCTGGAAGTCATGCCGGGAGAAAAAATCAGCGTCCTCTCCGGAACCAGCAGAAGCAAAACCTCGCTCGCGCTGGTGTTAGCCGGACTGTACCATCCGACCGCCGGGGTGATCCGCTACAACGATATTGACCTGCGCGATGTGTCGCTGAATTACGTCAACCACTGCCGAGGGTTGATGCTGGACTCCCATCCCACCCTGTTCGACGGATCCCTGGAGGAAAATATCACTCTGCAGCGCCCTTCGATTCAGTTTGAAGATTTGAGCTGGGCGCTCCGGTTTGTGGAACTTGAAGAGGAAATCGACGCCATGCCACAGGGGCTGGAAACTCTGGTGCATGGTAACGGCGCCAACCTGACTCGAAGCCAGGTGCTCCGCGTGCTCCTGGCCAGAATGATCGTTACCCGGCCGGAACTGCTGATCTTCAACGGCAGCCTCCACAACATCGAGCCGGCGCTGCGACTCACCCTGCTGCGCCGACTCTGTTCGAAGGAAGAACCCTGGTCGGTGGTGTTCGTCTCCAACGATCCGGAGGTCAGTCAGCTGGTCGAACGACGGGTCGTGCTGGACTAACGGCCGGTTCTGCATCAAAACAGGCTCGATTTCTTTCTTCGCGAACGATCTGCTAGACTGAGCGCGAGTTGTGGCCTGCAGCCTGACGAAAGGAATGCTTGTGTCATTGGCATCACGTCTGAAATTATCCTTTCCCACTACGAACCAACTCATCATCAGTCTTCTGATCGCGGGGTTGGGATGGGTCAGCGGGCAGGCGCTCAGCCGTATCGATCAGGATCTGCGCATCATGTACACCGAGTACACCCTGGGTGCGGCGGACCTCGCCCATATTTCAGCGGACGTCATTCGCTATCGAAATACGATCATCCGGTCGTTGGAGGCCGAGAACCAGACCACCTTCGAACGAATTACCGAATCGTTGCCGACGCAACGCGCACGCATTCAACATGCCGTGGATCGATACGCCGCAGCCGGTCTGCGTGTGTCACGGAGCGGACGGAGCGAGGAGAAAGACATTCAAGCGGTTCGCGAAAGCCTTGATCAGTACTTCCATGTCGCCAGCAAGACCATTGATTTGCTGGCCCAGGAATGGAGGGCCGGCTCCGCAGCTGAAGCAGCGGAACTGCGTCGCAAAGCCGAAATTCATGCTGCCGACAATGGAGGGCCGAAAGTCATGCAGGTGAGTCTCGCGCTGGACCGCCTGCTGGAGACGGTGGCAGAGGTCGCCAAGGACATGCGGGAAGAAGGAACCAAAACGATCGTGAAGACCAGTTACTGGATCGTAGGCGGGAGTTTTTTCATCGCGCTGTTGAACCTGTTTCTCACCCGTCCGGTGCGTGTACAGGAACTGCCCTCCTCACGACCTGAAGAAACGCCCCATCCGGGCTCACCACGGAGCCTGCCGAGCGAGGGATAACCCCTCGTACTCGTTAGGTCCAACCCGGCGCCCCCATTCCTGCTTACATCGACGCAGCATCCGGCCGGCCGAGAGCCCGAAAAAGTCGGCTACGCTCATCGTGAGTCAAATCCATCCATTGCCCGGCATGCAAACCCTCGATGGTGATGTGCATGATCCGCACGCGATGCAATGACACGACGCGATAGCCGAGCGCCTGACACATGCGCCGGATCTGCCGATTGCGCCCTTCCGTCAGGATGATGCGGAAGCGACGGGGGCCGAGCCGCGCCACCGTGCAAGGCCTGGTGCGTACTCCCAGAATGGTCACCCCCTGGGCCATCCGAGAAAGAAACGTCTCGTCGAACTCCCGTTCCACTTCCACGCGATATTCCCGCTCATGCCCATGCTCGACCCGCAGGATCTCGTTGACGATATCGCCGTCATTCGTGAGCAGAATGAGGCCGGAGGAATCTTTGTCGAGCCGTCCGATAGGGAAAATTCTGGCCGCATGGCCGATTTCGGCGATGATGTTCCGGCGGACATGCGGTTCCGTGGTCGTCGTCACTCCGACGGGTTTGTGATACTTGAGATACACCGCACGATTCCCGCGCTGCAGCACAACGCCGTCGCGCGCAACCGCATCCTGTGGCGAGACCTGGTCGCCGAGCTTGGCCACCCGGCCGTTGATGGTCACCCGCCCTTCGGCAATGAGGCGATCGGCCTCCCGCCGCGAACACAGCCCCTGCTCGGTAAAGAATTTATTGATGCGCATGGCAGGGAAATGAAGTCGCGTCAGCCGTTCTTCGTGAAGGGTCCATCGTATCTCGCCACGAGCGCAGGAACAAAAGCCTCGCCCCGAACACACAGACAGGGATTCCTCCGTGCCCGGACCTTTTCTCGCAAGCGATACCTTCCGCTCTCCAACGAAAGACGCGTCACGAGCGACGGTTCACAATGTGGGAGTCAATGCACGCGGCGGCCGGCACGAATCCGTCCCAGCATTCGATAGATCAAACGGGCGATGCTGAACTGGGGCGCGACAAACCCTTCGATGGGCGCGATCTCGCTGATGTCCATGCCGACGATGCCGGGACCGTTTGCCAGCGCGGTCACCAGCGCGAGGGTATCGTACCAGCCCAACCCGCCAGGCTCCGGCGTACCCAATGCCGGCACAATCGACGCATCGAGTCCGTCGCAATCGAAGGTGAGATAGACCGGCCCGGTGCAGGAAGCCAGAACCTCTGGAATCCAGCGAGCAGCCCGCCCCTCATAAGGCCCGGACGGATCCAGAATCGAAGCGGCAAAAAAGGTATGGATCTGTGGGGTCTTCTGAATGAGATCGATTTCTTCCGGACTGATCGAGCGAACACCGACTTGCACCAAGGGCAAACCATCTTGCACCACGCGGGCCATCACACTCGCATGACTGTAGGGATTGTCCTGATAGGCCTGGCGGAGATCGCCATGGGCGTCGATCTGCACCACGCACATCCCCGGATAATTGCGGGCATGCGCCCGAATCGCCCCTAAGGCGCCGGTATGTTCACCGGTCAGGGTCACCAGAAACTTCCCGCGGCCTACGTGCGGCTGCACAAAATCCTGAATAGCCTGGACGGCCGGGCCATCGACCCGCCCATTGAGATCCAATGTAGTTGCGGTCGCCACACCGCCCCATTCACGGTAGGGCTCGTAGCGGAGCGTCTCATCGTATAACTCGACCTGCTGAGAAGCTTCGATGATCGCAGAGGGGCCTCGATCGGACCCGAGGATATAACTGGAGGTATGTTCGTAGGGAGCCGGGAGTACGTAGACGCCGGCCTGATCGGGATGACACCAGGGCTCGTCGATCCCCAAAAAGTTGTCGGCTAGCCCAAGCCATCCGGACGGGAGCGCCATGCCGCCCGCCGCTAGGCCTTGTTCCGAAGACTCTTGGGGATGTTTTCCGTTGGGATAAACACCGCCAAGGCGATGACGCACGTCCACCGGTTCGGACGACCGACCGCCGATTGCGTGATATTCAAGGTCCGCACGATTTTACCGCCCATCTTGAAGACCTGCTCACGCTCTTTCCAGGCAACATCGGGATCGAACTCGATGCCCTGCGTGGTCGCGAGCATCTGTGCCGCCAGGTCCTCCGTGTATTCACCGGACTCTTCGTCCGTTTCACCGTACGCATGGTGCTCGGAAAGATAGCCATAGGTATCGCGATCCGTCGGAATCGCCAAACCGATCGATGCGGAAATCAGCCGGTTGCGCTCGTTGGTCTCCGATCTGGCCATGACGCAAAACGTGATTTCGCCGGGATTCAACAATTTCTCGCCGCGCTTGCGTGGGAGGATTTTACAATTGGGAGGAAGAATCGAAGAGACACTGACGAGGTTGCAATAGGCCACGCCGGCGCTACGCAAGGCCTGCTCGAACGCAGCCAGCTTTTCCTTGTGCACCCCGACGCCCCTCGTCAAAAACATGTGTGTTGGTACCATGTAGGTCTCCCTCTTCATCCCTCGTCGAAATCACTCCACCCTGAGTGTTCGAAGAATTGTCACAGGCCTTGTGCCACGCAATTGATCATGCGGCGACACGCGCGAAAGTTGTATCAAGTTTGTGGGGCATCCGCAATACGGCGGCGGGGTTTTTTTGCCTCGGCCCAGGCCTTTCAGGGTCTGCGGAGATTCATGACCAGCAACTTGGGCTCGGTCATGTCTTCGATCGCATACCGGAGCCCTTCACGTCCGATGCCGGAGTCTTTCACCCCGCCATAGGGCATATGGTCCGCGCGGAACGTCGGAATTTCGTTCGCCAGGACGGCGCCGACCTCCAGCTGCTCAAATGCTTGGAAAATTCGCCCGATGCTGCTGGTGAACAGGCCCGCCTGCAAGCCGTAGTCCGACTCATTGACGGCCTTCAAGACGTCATCAAACTCCCGATAGGGTGTAATCGTCACCAACGGACCGAACACTTCCTGGCAGGACACCTTCATGCCGGGAGTCACCTGGGATAAGACCGTCGGCCGAACGACCGACCCCACCCGCGTTCCGCCCGCCAACACCCTGGCACCTTGGGCCACGGCGTCCCCGATCCAGCCTTCGATGCGCTGTGCAGCCCCCGCATCGATGAGCGGGCCGACGACCGTGCGTTCATCGCCGGGATCTCCGCTTTCCAACCGCTCCACACGAGCCACAAGATTTTCGGTAAACGCTGCGGCAACCGACTCGTGCACAAAGATCCGTTGGACCGAAATGCAGGTCTGCCCCGCGTAGCTGAATCCCCCGGTCACGCAACGCTGCGCCACGTAATCCAGATCGGCGTCCGGCTCGACGATCACGGCGGCATTCCCGCCTAATTCGAGCACCACCTTTTTCTTGCCGCACTTGGCTTTCAACATCCAGCCTACCGGCGCGCTACCGGTAAAGCTCAGCAACTTGAACCGGGAATCAACGACCAGTTGCTCCGCCACCCGGTTATCGCAGGGCAA
Source organism: Nitrospira sp. (assembly GCA_024998565.1). Classification (NCBI taxonomy): domain Bacteria; kingdom Pseudomonadati; phylum Nitrospirota; class Nitrospiria; order Nitrospirales; family Nitrospiraceae; genus Nitrospira; species Nitrospira sp. The sequence goes on along the minus strand of JACOEM010000006.1, from coordinate 53,105 downwards.
CACATTGAGCCCCCCCGGTGGAACGCCCGCTTCGAGAAGCAGCTCCGCCAGGAGGAGCGATGTCAGAGGTGTCTGCGGAGCCGGTTTGATGAGAATCGAGTTACCCGCCGCCAAGGCCGGAGCGACCTTATGGACGACGAGATTCAGCGGGAAGTTGAACGGGGTAATTCCAAGGATCGGCCCGATGGGAAATCGCCGCGTCACCCCCCAATACGACTCCATCCCGGGAGACCAATCGAGCGGAACCACTTCACCCCCGATGCGCTTGGCTTCTTCCCCAGCAATCGAGAACGTCTGAATGGCACGGCCGACCTCGCGACGCGCATCGGTCAGGGGCTTGCCGGCCTCAGCCATCATGGTGCGTGCAAACGCTTCCTGCTTGGATTGGAGGGCCTGAGCGGCCTTCTGAAGCAGAGTCGAGCGCGCATAGCCGGACAACCGGCGCATCGCTGCCGCGCCCTCGACGGACGACTGCATTGCCGCCTCCGCTTCGGCGGGGCCGGCCTGGCAGACATGAGCGATCGTCTCGCCTGTGTAGGGATTGTGTACCGGAGCAGTCGTGGCGGTGTGAGACCACCGACCGCCGATCAGAAATGGACGTCCATCTTCCAACGGACTTACTCCAGGAGAGGGAGAATCGCTACTGCACGGATTCCAGTGGTGGTGTCGCGGGGGCTGCAGCGCTGATCGCCGCCGCATCACGCTGAGCCGCCACCGCCTTGGCGATTAATTCCTCGGTTCCCCAATCCTGAACCGCCGCCAAGGTAAAGGCTTCATAGGTCGACACGCCGTGGCATGTCGGACAGGCCGGCATGGGCACCTTCCGACAAAACGCCTCGCTCAAACAGGACATGCACACCCATAAATCGGGCTCTCCATCCTTTGCAGGCACAGACCAAAAGGCTTGTTTCGACGCCATAGTGCAGTTTCCTCTTTCCTGGCTAAACGATGAGTCTCGTCACAGTCCTGGCTTTCTTCCGCATGAGAACCGTTATTTCTGTTTCGCTCCCGCCGGCGCGAGCAGCTTCTCAATTTCTTCCTCGAAGGCTTCAAAAGGAAACGCGCCGGGAATCGCAATAGCCGGATTCTTGGTCGTCGGCTGCTGGGCCGTGCGCATCAGAACGAAACCGGGCGTGCCGTGAAATCCCCAGGAATTCGCTTCATCCCGGTCGTGAAAGATCGCCTGCATATGCGGAGCATCACGCAAACATTGCCGGAATTGCGATTGGTCGAGTCCGATCGCCTTGGCATGTTGGGAATAACTGTCCACATCCAACCGCCCGTCTGCCGCAAACAATCGGTCATGCATCGGCCAATAGGTTCCCTGATCGCCGGCACAACGAGCGGCGAGCGCAGCGGTGACCCCTGGCCCCTGATCGGCGCGGGGATAATCTTTATAGAGAAACCGCACCTTGCCCGTGTCGACATACCGAGCCTGAATCTTGGGCCAGGTTTCTTTGAAAAACTTGAGGCAGTACCCGCAGGTAAAGTCCGAATACTCGATCAGCGTCACCGGCGCATCCGCCTTGCCCCGCATACGATGATCGATCGCCGGCGAACTCGCAGCCAGAGCCGCTCCCGCGACAAGCAAGAACAGGAAACACGACGCCCCGACCCGAAGAAGCCACGCCGTCACGGGGGTCATGCCGTGACACTCTTGGCGCGGATTCGCTCCAGTAGCCCGACCATGAGCAGCGGCCAGACCACGGTGGCATCGCTGAGCACTTCGGCGAAACGTCCCCCTTCAGCCGGCGGCACGAACTTGCCCCAGGAGATGCCTTCTTGATAGGTGCACCCGCTCAAGCCACCCCAATAATCCGGCTCGGGACAGATTCTCACACCATAATGAAAGCGTGGCGGTTGCACGTTGAGTCCCAAACGAGTGTTGCTGATCTCGATATACGGCGCCACCTGTTGCGCCCAATTGCGCGGCACCCCGCCGCCTATGGTGAAAATGCCGAGGCGCTTCGACCCCAGGACTTCCTCCGCGTAATGATTGAGATCGAGGTAGGGGTTGAAGTCCGGACAGGTCTGGTGCAGCGCGCGCAAGACCGCCGTGTCTCCACCGTCCTTCACTTGGCTGCGAGCCTGATCCATCCGCTTGCCCATCGCCCAGGTACCGACATCCAGCCCCATTTCTGAATCGGTAAAGGCAGGAATATAGACCGGCACATTTTTCAAATAGGCACTCTTGAGGATGCCAGGGCCCTCAAATTCTTCGGCCAGCGTCTTGCCGAGTTCCCGGGTGAGGAGGTGTGACGAGAGGGGTTGTTCGGTGTTGATACGTTTCAGGGTCAATGAAACGACATGCTCGACGTAATTGAGGTTCGACTCCATTTCGAGGGTATCATAGACGCGGTTGTATCCCTTCTGGAATAACTCCTCGTCGCTGTGAGACGCGTCGTGCCGGTAGTGAAGCTTGCCCACCGATTCGCTCAGGCCATGTGCAACGAGCGCGCCGGTCGAGACCACGGCATCCACCATGCCGCGGTCGATCATGGTGCTGATGATCTTGCCCATCTTCGCAATGGTCATGGCGCCTGAAAGCGTCAACACCACCTTACAATCGGCATCCTCGATCATTGCGGCGAGTGTTTCGTATGCTTCGCCCAGACGCCGGCCACCGAAGGCCGTCTTCCGCATCGCCTCCAGCAGTTCCGAAAAAGAATGGATCTTCTCGGGGTCGAGAGGCTCGAGCGCCTCCAAGCCATCGGTGGCACCGTCGTGAAATTCCCGTCCCGCCATGATGAGAGCCTCCCGAAAAAAATCAGTCTTCCGATCGAGCAGGTCATTTTATACACAACCGAGCGTCGCGGGGTCAATTGAAGCACCGGCGGAGCGTCCGCGGTTGCCCCGCTGTCTGACCGCGGAGGTGCACCGTGAACAACACGAACATTACGCTGGGGCTGCGCGAATAAAACGGGAGGGAAAAGACGTTGTGGATGGCGCAGGCCGTCAGCTGCGAACGCCGCTGACCAATGCTAACACCATCGCCGTGACATACATGAGACTGATACCTGCAAAAATGCCCGCTGCAACCTGCACCCGGCGCGTCGCCGTATAGGACATGACCGTCAGCGAGAGCACCACATACAGCAACGAACCGGCTGCCAGCGCGTAAAAACAGATGGAGAAATAGGAAGATACCCCTTGCCCGCTGAGAAATGTCCCGACACAGGTCGGGAGCCCGGCGATCAACCCCAACAAGAAGACATCGCGCCAGGACATCGGCGTTTTGCCGGCCGCGCCCACGATACCGAAACCCTCGGTGCCGTTGTGCAGACCGAAACCCGCCACCAATAACGCGCTCAGCGTATATTCACCGCTGGCGTAGCTGGCGCCGATGGCCAGCCCCTCGCCGAGATTATGTAAGCCCATCCCCACCGCAATCATGTAGGGCAGAGACAGCATGCGATTTCCTGAGCGCCCGCCGAAGACCTGGCTCGATTCCAACGCCACCAATCCGACGAAACTCACCCCCAGACTCCCGAGAAACACCGCCCACGACACCACATCACGTGCGCCGGTCTGCTCGGTCGCCTCGTGCATGAGATCGAAAAAGAGGTACACCAAGACACCGTTCGCCACGCCGATCAGCCCGCCCTCCCAAGTCCGCGGCAAGACCTTGCCCAAAAACAGGGCCGCAAGGATGCCGAGATAGACCGGAATGAGACCGGCGATCGCGCCCAGCCCAATCACATTGACCATGTCAGACTTCTACCAGAACCGGCGGCGGGGAAGAAAGATCGTTCTCGAGGATTCGGAATGCCTCTTCCAAGAAGAATAGCTACAATGGGCACGTGTTGCCTCGAGTCTGTAGCGGGAAGTGACCGCGAGGCTCGCGAAGGGCGTGGCGCACAGGGTGCGAGCGGCCTTGTCTGCCGCCGCCGTTCAGCAGGAGGATCTGTGACCTACGAGCAGCTCATGGGTCTGGCAAACGGATACGCCGACTCTAAAGTACTCCTCATCGCGAACGAACTTGGTGTGTTTACCGCGATCGGAAGCGGCGGACGTCGAGGCGACACCCTCGCCAGGTCGTGCAGAACCACTCAAGAAGGCATGAGGTTGTTACTGCAGGCCCTGGCGGGACTCGGGCTGCTTCGCCAGCAAGCGGGCCGATACTGGAACACCCCATTGGCCCTTAAGTTTCTCGATAATCGCAGCCCGCTGGCGATCACCAACCTCCTGTGGCTCCTCAACCACCATTGGTCCGACTGGACAGGCATGGCGCGGGCAATTCGCCGAGGCCGCCCCGGATGGGCGACGGTCACGAAGACCGCCGAATTCCGACGGCGATTCGCGCTCGCGATGCAGGAACGCAGCCATGTCTTGGCTCCCCCCACAATCGCTTCGTTTCGGCTCCCACGAAATGCCGCACGATTTCTCGATCTCGGGGGTGGGGCAGGCTCTTATGCCATCGCGCTGGCCCGGCACTACCCGACCTTGCAGGGACTGGTCATCGATCAGTCGGTGGCGGTCGCCAGACGGTTGATCCGGCAACAAGGGTTGACGGATCGGGTCAAAGTCCAGACAGGAAATCTCTTCACGCTGCCGCTGGCAACCGGTTTCGATGTCGCCCTGCTGTCCAACGTGCTGCACGATTTTAGCGAGAAGGAAAACCGCCGGTTGCTTCGCCGGATATATCAATCGCTACGGCCGGGTGGAAAACTATTTATCGTGGAGTACTTTCTCAACCCCGCCGGAATCCGTCCCGCCGAAGCCGCCATCTTTTCGCTTCTGATGTACGCCTTCACCGACACGGGACACTGCTATGCCTGGAAAGAGGCCGAGGGATGGTTGGCAACCGCCGGATTCTACCGCTGTCGTCGACACAGGGTTACCGGTACGATCGGGACGCTGGAAGCCGTGAAGCGGTAATCAGCAGGGCAACCCAGAAGTCTGACCGAAAGGGTTGAGTCGCCCGTGGTAGGCCTCTAGGTGGCGGCGAACAGGAATCAGGAGCCGGGGAGGAATCCGGGGACAGACCTCGCGATCGAACGACACCATCCGCTGGTAGCGTTTGACGCCGAGCGCCGCCTCAGCCAGCGCCCAATAAAGATTCTCCACCCAGCGCAATCTGCTCACGTGGCCCAGATAGTGGTGCACCACCTGCGGTGTGCGAATGGCGCCACGGAACGCATCTTTGATCTCATGGAGCAGCCGGTCTTCAGCCGCAGAGCGCTGATAAATCCCTTCGACCATGTGATTCAGTGAAATAAAGTCCTGAAGATCGAAGCGGGCATCCACATCTTTGGTCTGCTCGCGATACACGACCCAATCGCTGGTGAACTGCAGACGTTCGAGGAGAATCAGAAAATCCTGCAAGGCGATTTCCTCTACTGTCTCGCACGCCCGTGACGCCCGCACCTTGATGAAGGTCCGGCGATCGTAGCTATGGTCCGGCAGGTAATGCGTACCGGAGATTTCCAGCAATCGGCCAGTCGCATCTCGCTTGGGAAACTGATACGTCCACACGTCGGGAAACACCATCCCTGCCGTCAATAATTCGGCCCGATAGCGCGGCAACAGATACTCAAACAGTGGCCCGCCTTGTTCATGAAGCGGGGTGACGGAAAGCCCGCCCACGGCCAGCGTCAGCCGGGCGAAGGGCATACGCGTATACCCATCCGGCTCGAGCACAAAATTGAATCCTCCCCACGGCCCGACGTCGAGCAAGGTCTCATACCCCTGCGCAGCCAGCCATTCCTCTGTTTCCCGTGCCAGAGATCGCCAGAGCCGGATGAGCATGCCGACGTGCACATGCCGGTTGCGAAAGAGGGGAGGCGCGTCGGGGCGTGGCATGGCAGCGGCGAGGCGACTTTGGAGCTTGAGGATTTCCCATTCAATAGCCTGCGCCAGGGTCCCCTTTCCAAGAGGAATCGCTGAACATTCTCGCTCACAGTCGGCACGGATCCCCTCCCAAAGGTCGGTTGCCTGGGGGAAAGCCGCAACCGCCGCCATCATCTCGTCGATAAACGAACGGAGCTCTGCCCCAGGCAGAGTGGCGACCATACCGGTCACACTGCCACGAAATTGCCGAGTTGCACGCTGGGATCGTCGTGCGACGGCACAGTCAACCCCACTACGCTCTATCGGAATATCGGCTAGATGACTATCGAACAGAATTCAACTCCTTCTGTGCGCGCTGGCAGCATTCACAGACTGTCTGGAACCACCACAGATCCGCAGGACTGACGCGGTGCTGTTCCATCGCGGCCCCCTCCTCCAGCCAGCGAGCTCGGGTAGGGTCTTCCTCCGTGACAGGATTCACCCGTTGACAGAGCTTGCAACGCAACCACACGGGGCGACCGAACATGGCGATCAGACAATCACTCCGGCTCATGGCCACGTTCCCTGTGAGTCGGGCATACCGGTCACCTTGTGCGAAGGCGTTGGAAACCCAAGGGTTCTTTGTAGTGCACCCCGCCGGGACGGGGAACTCGTAAAGCCCGATAGTTTTGGACAGAAGATTACGAGGGTTTGAAAAAGGTACAGGCCGCGAAGGGCCCTGGACAGGTGTCTCGGGAGCTAGGAAGAGGCAATGAATCCGTGTGTTAACGCATACTTAATCAATTCGGCCGTCGTATGAAGATTCAGTTGTTCCATGAGCTGGGCTTTATGAAACTCGACGGTTCGTGTGGAAATCTTGAGCCGGAGGGCGATGTCTTTGGCCGTTCGGCCCTCAGCCAGCAATTGCAATACTTCACGCTGGCGAAAGGTGAGTGTCTTTCTCTGCTGGGCCTGTCCCGCTCCCAACGTGAGCAAGACATCCAGCAGATCTTTGGCGATCAAGGGCGTGATGTAGGTGTGCCCGGCCCACACCGCCCGTATCGCCTGTTCTAATTCATCGACCGCCGATCGCTTCAGCACATAGCCCGAGGCGCCGGCCTCGAAGGCCGATCGGACATAGTCGGCATCAGCATGCATCGTGACAAAAATAACTTTGATCGAGGGGTGAGTCTTCTTGAGTTGTGTAGCGGCATCGATGCCATTCAGCAGCGGCATCGACACGTCAAGTATGACAATGTCGGGATGGACTCGATCCACCGCTTCCAGCAGGGCGCGGCCATCCCCCACCATCCCCACTAACTCACATTGGTCGTCGAGAATGCGGCGAAACCCTTCCAGCACCAGGGAATGATCGTCGGCCAAGAGCACACGCGCTTTAGACATAAGCACCACCTGGAAGCGGAACACAGACCTCAAGATGCGTGCCGCGGCCGGGCTCCGTCGACACGGTCAAGGTGCCTCGCACCAACCGCACTCGCTCTTTCATGCTTAACAATCCCAGGCGTCCCAGGCCCTGTGACGCCTGTTGCGAATCGAACCCCACGCCGTTGTCTCGGACCGAAAGAGTAATGACCTCGTCGTCACAAATCAATTCGACTTCCACTTCCGTGGCCTGCGCATGACGGGCGACGTTATTCAAGCTCTCTTGCGCAATCCGGTACACGCAGGTCGCCAGTTCGGTCGGCACCGGACTCACGGCATCGTGATGCACATACACCGCTTCAATCTTGGTCGTTGCGGAAAAATCATCCACCAGCCGACGAACGGCTTTCACAAGTCCCAAGTCATCAAGAATGGATGGATGGAACCGGTAGGCCATCTGGCGAACATCATCCGAGACCGTGGTCAGGCGACGGGTAATCGATCGTACCAGCCCCTCAATCGCGGCCAGATCACCCACTTCCCCTTTCTCAATCCGCCGAAGGTCCATGGCCAACATGGCCAGTCGCTGGTTGACATCATCATGTAAATCCCGCGCGATACGGCGGCGCTCTCCTTCTTGGGCCGTCAACAATTGGCCGGCCAGCGCCCGGAGCTCCTCTCGACTATGCTGCAACTCCTCCTGACTCACTTTCAGAGAGGACTCGCTTTCCCGCAGGGACCGCTCCGTCTCCATGCGTTCGCCGATCTCTTCAACGAGCGCCTGGTTGACCAATGCCAGCTCACGCGTCCGTTCGCCCACACGCAGTTCCAGTTCGCTATGGGCACTGCGCAGTGCTTCCTCAATTTTCCGGCGTTGGAACGCGTAGATCACCGGAAACCAGATCGCCGTCAGACTGAACATGCGATTGCTCAGTCCCATCCAGAGCGGCACGTTGGGAAAGGTGACGCCTAAAAACACATCCGACAGAGCCAGCACCGAGCAGGTACTGGCGACAAGAATCGGGGTTGTGCGATCCGGAAGCGCTAAGGACAGCACTACGAGTCCTCCATAGAGCACTCCATTGCCGATTCCCAGCGGGAGATACAAATCGAGGGTGTACAGGCCGAGGCCAAGGACAACAATCGCAAACAGCAACAATCTGTGGGAGGGCTGTGTCGTCACAGGACGTTCATTATCCTCCCCTCAGGCTGGAGGCTTCAAGCCGACTCCACGGGGAGACATGGGAGAACCATTCCGGGACACAATGGCCAGGAACAGGGGCAGGGAGCGGGCGAGTAAGACAGCCGATCCGACGAGGTGACGGGGAGCGCCATGGCGGATCTGACGGAACAGGCCAGACCCGCCATGGCGATCACACTCCCCGCAGAGACAGGGGAAGATCAGGGGAACACAGCAGGCGATCAAGGTCGATCGGAAATCTGGGCGACCATCGAGTGGCCGCTCACGGCATCCTGAAGCGCTTTGACCACTGCCACGGAAGACGTTTCACCGGCTTGAACCAGCATCTGATACTGTTGCTGCGTCATGGCAAAAAAGGCCGGCTGCTGCTCGACCGGAACGCCCATTAACGTTGCCAAGGCCGCGAGATGCTCCCCGCCGCCCCTCGCCATATCTTCAGACAACGTGTCAAAGGTGCTGGCAACGAACACGTTCGTCTGCTGGCCAGCCATGACCTTGCCGTCGTTGGTGCAGCCGGACGTACCGAAACTGATGCCGAACGTTTGGCTGCCGAACGTGCCGTTGGTGGTGGCCATCATGACTTGAGGGGCAATGTTTTTCGGCGTTTTGTAATCCGCCCAGGCCAATTTACCCAATCCGCATCCGGGGCCGTTGTCCGGATTGACAGCGTGGGCCACGCTGACTTGCCCCGCCATCAACAGCCCTGCCAACACCATTAACAATCCTTTGCTCATGCCATCTCCTTTCTGTGTCACGCATCACCGCGCACGCCTGCAAGGTAACTTCGTGCCGACATCTCTGCGCGGCCATCCTTACCTTAGCCGTGATTTTTTCACAGTCAATCGAAGCAGCTATTTTCAGCAGGCTCCTCACTCGTCGCTACACCCACATTCCATGGCCTCGGACGAAAGGAGTGGAGGTATCCAGCGGGTGAGGTTGAAAGGAAGTGGTCCGGCAGGGGACGGTCGCAATCAAGCTGTCCGAATAGGCGGCGACGTACAACGGTCGAACGGCTCGAAAGATCCCCGACTATTGACGAATAAGCTGCAGCACCATGCTATGCTTCGTGTGGGTATTAGGAATGGACTACCGATGAAAGCCGTAACGTACACCAAAGAAGGCGTGGTGATTCCCTCCTCCTGGATAAAGGGGTGGGGAAAAGCTGTCGTGGCACATCGCGACTCCCAGGTCCTGATCCTGGAATCGCCGGCCAGAGCGGCAAGTCGTAAGAAGCTGGCCCGTATGGTCAGCAAGTTACGCCGCGTCACCCGCGAACTGGGCGTCACCCCCGAACAGATTGCCGCTGAGGTTGCAGCGGTTCGGCGCGCGCGTGCGCGTCGTTCTTGATACCAATATATTCGTGTGCGGCCTGTTGTCCGCCACAGGGCCTCCTGCACGGATCATCCAGGCCGTCTTACAGCGCCGCCTCATCCCCACATGAGCCCCGATACCTTTGCGGAACTGGAAGCCGTCCTGCGGCGCACCAAAATCCAGCGAGCGTTTATCCCGTCCAAGCCGAAGTTCAGTTCGTCGATCCCCATCCCACCAACACCCCCCTGCGTGATGCGCATAATCGACCATTCCTCGATCTCATGGCGACCACACCTCCGCCTGAATATTTCGTCACCGGGGATAAGGATTTCGAAGCCTCACACTACAGCGGCGTGCCGGTCATTTCAGCCGCCGAGTTTGCCCGTCTACTTACGCACCGGTGATCGATCGATGCCCGCGCTCAACCAGCAGGACGCGACGTACGTCATCACCCAGCCTGGGCGGGCATTGACGTATTCGCGGCTCCATACGGCTCAGCAGACGAGAGAACTAGCACAAGCGCAATCGATCGGGACGTTGTCCCAGCAGGATGTGATCGGAAGCAAGCATTTCAGACTATTCAGGAACGAACTGACACCGACTGAGCCAGAGAAATGTGAACCGACATTAAAATCGTTTAGATCAGAGAAAGGCACTCAGTTCGGGCAGGGTTGAATCGTCCGGATCAAGAGTGACTGAGGATACACACTCTGCCGTCAAGAACCAGGCGGCAGACTTCGCGAAAAATCAGCCTATTTTTTTCGAATCCTTATATTTGGCAAACTCATCGTCTGTCAGCACGTTAAATCTTTTGATGAGCCAAGCCCATAAATGGTAGCCACTGACTATCCCAATCGGGATACCAAGCGCCAGGGCTGGAAGGGGATAGCCTTCATTTACCTGTGGCCTTTCTGTCCAGATTTTATAAACGGATGGAATACCACCATTTACGAAAGCAAACCCAGATAGAGTTAGTGCTACAGCTGTCGACAACGTAATAGACAAAAGCAGCATTAGTAAGTATGCGGCTCTCCGATGGCGATCCAGCGTTGCCATAGCAACAACTCACCCCATAGCATGGCTCGACTCCCCGAGAAACTCTCGCTCCAAGGCCCTATTAAACTGTTGGAGCACAAGTGACACCTTGGAGATTGCTGACCGCCGTCCCTCCGAGTATAGCAGGGTGGAAATCGTAGAGTATGTTGCGCTCAAAGTCTTGTGGATAATACAAGAAAGGGCTGACTGGTAGCAGAAGAGGGCCAATCCACTGGGAATACGCTTTCAATCTCTGAAAAGCCCCAATTGAAAAGCTCATAGCCTGGAATCACGTCTGCCGTCGCAATGGCAAAGGTTGCCACTACGAAGCATGAGCGAGCAGTCTGTGAGCATGAGACATCATGCCAACAAAGCAATCAGGAACAGAACTCCCCGTGTAGTCCTGACAACTCTTCTAGGCGAAATCCGAGTCATGTCCTATGAATTGTCCTATGAGGGGTCAGCCCTCGCCAGGCCGGAACTCAGCAAAGTCGCGAACGCTGCAGAAGATCAGGGAGAAAGGTTGGTGGTCCCAACGGGATTTGAACCCGTGTCTGAGCCTTGAGAGGGCTCCGTCCTAGGCCAAGCTAGACGATGGGACCAGAGAGGCAATCTGCGAGGCGACTGAAAGAGCAGGACTGTACCATAGCGGGTTTTGGCTTTTCAAACAGCAAGTCAATGAGAAGCCACCTGATGACCGATGATCGCAGATGCTCACTCGGAATGAGCTCCTACTGCTTGCGGAGCCTATTGAATTGGCCTAAAGTAGGAATATGGTTCTACGCTCCACTCGGCTCCGAACGGTTTTGATCGCGGGTCTGTTTCCGGCCTTTCTCTCACTAGCCGGCTGCGGGGCGAGTTTTCTGGAAGGAACCATCGCGCCTCCTTATTCAAGCGCCTGGACCAAATGCGGAGCCACCACCAAGGTCCGCGTGAAGCCGCCACATTCGACCGTCACGGTCGCCTACACCGAACCCACGACCGGCACCGACGGCAAACCCTTGACCAACCTTGCCTATACCACCATTTACTATAACGCCGGGGATGGCCCGGTCATCGGCAAGGTCGTCCCTGCGTCTGGAAAGACCGGCGGAGCGGCTGTGTCTCAAGTCGTCATGATTCCGCTGCGTGACCAATCGGAACAGGAAGTCACCGTCTGTGTAACCGCCACCGATTCCGACGAGCGCGAAGGCCCCGCCTCTCCCTAGCCCGACCAGAACGGACTTGACAGCGCCCCGCCAAGGGCCTACCTTGCTCCCGACTTGCTCAGGCAAGAACGTATGGTCGAGTGCGTCGCTCAACAGGTCATCGGGTCGCCCTAGATCTCTACGCATGGAACTACGCAAACCTGACCCAGCCCACGCTTCCCATGAAGCCGAATCGGATCGGCACAAGCACAGCCTGGAAATCCGGCTCGGCTCCAACATCTTCCGGAACACCAACGGAGTCATCCGGGTTCAGGGCAAAGAACAGCTCGTGCTGGAGCTTGCGCCGGATCAGGAGCGCATCCTGCTGACCATCGACCTCTATGACGGCAGCGGCAATCATGTGGCCCATCTGCGTCGCAATCGCTGGGCGTTCAACGACGGCAATCGATTTTCACTCAACACCAGCGAGTCCCCGCCGACCCTCTTTCCCAATCTGCCATGGCTCAAAGTCACGGACCAGGAAACCGGCGAAACGGTCCTGGAAGCCGCTGTCGCACCCGGTGAAAAAATCCACGTGGCGACCGGGAAATTCTATTCGCACCGCGGCCAGCTCATCGAAATCACGTCGCACTTCTGTCGCATCGGCTCCACCCATACGCTGTTCGGGGATGTCTTCGAGGCCCGCGGCGGCACCGCGGTGCTCGGCTGACAATGGCCGGATCGCATGACTGACGTCTCGCCGCCCAGCGTGCAGGCGTTCCTCGTCTGCGACTGCGTCATCGAAGATAGCCTGACCAAGAAAAAATCTCTGATCGGCCTATTCACCCACCTTCAGTCGGTGACGTTCCCGTTTCAGCACCATCAGCTCGGCCTGTACTTCTGCATGACCGACGCCGAAGGCACCTATCGCGTCGAAATCGATCTGATGTTCGTCAATACAGACCAGTTGGTCTGCCGCGCATCGCTCCCCGACATCGTCATTGGAGATCGCTTGCAGATTTCCGACTTCGGTATCAACATCCCCGCCCTCCTCTTCCCCGCGCCCGGTCGTTATGAATTTCGTCTCCGCATGAACGGCCGTATGATCGCGCAAAAGGATTTTCATGTGATCCAGGTCCCGGCACCGCCTGGCGCCTGACCTCGAACGGATTCCCCGCGAATCCCTCGGCGACCGTGAAGCGTCGTTCCTATCTCGTCGAAGAAAAGAGCCTATCGTCTGAAATGGAGAGTGGGGGTACGTGGCTACCAGCGATACGCCGTGAGCCAGACGCTCTTGTCACTACCGAGATGTGGTTCGTGCTTTACAAGATACGAGGCTGATCAGGGGCAGGATCCGAGCGGCGTGACTGGGCCGGGAGTTCCGAAAGGCCCTCGCTAAAAGGCCGTGGCGACTGCAAGGCAGGCATCAACATACTCGTCTTCGCCTTTGCGGCAGGCTTGCGCCCGCTTCTCCTTGTCGTCGAAGAGAGGAATCACCATTTCACCCACGGTGGCATAACAGTCTCTTTTGAACGGCCCGTCGAGGCTTCGGCAGAGCGCGAGCCCCGGGTCCGGATTGGCGTCGGTGAGAATGAAGTCTTTCACGGCACCGATGAAACATTGCCGAATCTGGTCGGCCTGCCCCAGCCGGCACAATTCGTTGACCCGCACCGCATCACGCAACGTGTAGCCGCTGATGTCACGGCCCAAACTGCGGTAACAGGTAGTCTGATGCTCTCCCTCCACTCTAGCGCACTGCGTGAAGGCCTGGGCAAAATCATAATTCAGGAAGGTCAGCACGGCGGAGGTCTGCATCAGATAACAGGCTCGCAGATATTTCTCATTCAAGACGGAGCAGGGATAGAGGAGGTCTTGAGGATTGAGGAAGCTCGTCGCCTCATGGTGATGATGTTCGCTGCCCGATTGCGCCGGCTGCGCCCGTTGTGCCTGCTGGAACGTGACGATGTTTTCCATGAAGACGCCGCCATAGCAGGACTCCCGATCCCAACTGCCCGGCAACGCATCACAAAAGGCCAGGCTCTTGAGTAGGTCGTAGCGAAATTGAATGGTCAGGCCATGGCCCAACCCATGGAGACAGTTATACCGCTGAAACGAATAGGCGGAGACCGTCTCGCTGATCGGACACAGGGGCAGAATATGCTGTGGCTCGACGGTCTCAAGGCTGCTGAGGAAGGCCTGCAAGACCCCGTGGTAGCAGCCAGACCAAAACACGTCCCGACAATGGGAGAGCGCCAAAGGTGCGGTTCCATAGCGCGCAAACGAACGCTGGCCGACGTAATGAACGAGCGGATGAGCTTCCCGCAACGCCTCAGGATCCCGGACGGTGATCTGCTCCAACAGGGTCAGCGTTGCCTCCGTCCCCTCTGCCTGAAGCACGGCTTCCAAGTGCCGCTGATAACACTGCATCTTGGCGTCGAACGGCTGGGCCTGGCACAGCGCAAGTGAGTCCGGCTCCCCCGCCTGACTGCCGCCCGCCCAGAGGATGCCGAGCAGCACCACCAGTCTGCATGCGCTCCATCGACCATTCATCATTTCTTCTTCTCCGTTACTGGGCGCCCGTCAGACATCCGCCTTCCGCAGCAGCCTGATTCTAAAATAGTCCTTCCGATCGATCCAGGGAAAATCGACTCGCTGCGACCCGGGTATGCCGGGCCCTCTTCTCCCACCCGCCGTTCTGTGATAGAACCATGCGCGTTTCATCACCTGCAACTCGACGGACTCGCAACGATTATGTCCACCACGCCAGAACCACCGACACGCTCAGACTTCATCCGCGAGATTGTCGCGGCCGACCGTGCCGCCGGAAAGCATGCCGGCCGGGTCGTTACCCGCTTTCCGCCGGAGCCGAACGGGTATCTCCATATCGGCCATGCCAAGTCGATTTGCCTCAACTTCGGCATCGCCAAGGAAAATCCAGGCGGCATGTGCCATCTCCGCATGGACGATACCAACCCAACCACGGAAGACCCTGAATACGTGCAGGCCATTCAAGACGATGTCCGCTGGCTCGGTTTCGACTGGCAGGACAAGATGTTCTTCGCGTCCGATTACTTTGAACGTCTCTACGATTACGCCGTGGGCCTGATTCAGAAAGGTCTCGCATACGTCGACAGCCTCACGGCCGACGACATGCGCAAATACCGCGGAACCCTGACCGAGCCGGGACAAGCCAGTCCATTCCGCACCCGGAGCATCGAAGAAAACCTGGATCTGTTTCGGCGGATGCGTGCCGGCGAATTTCCCGACGGGACCCACGTGCTGCGGGCGAAGATCGACATGGCTTCGCCGAACATCAATCTCCGCGATCCCGTGCTCTACCGAATCAGACACGTGGCCCATTACCGCACCGGCACAGCCTGGTGTATCTATCCGGCCTACGACTTTGCGCACCCCCTCTCCGACGCGATGGAAGGCATCACCCATTCGATCTGCACGCTGGAATTTGAAGACCACCGGCCGCTGTATGACTGGGTGGTCGAACACTGCGGCACTACACAGCGGCCGCAGCAGATCGAGTTCGCCCGGCTCAACGTCACCTTCACCGTCATGAGCAAACGAAAATTGCTCGATCTGGTGGAACGCAAACTGGTGAACGGTTGGGACGATCCTCGTCTCCCCACACTGAAAGGCCTCCGCCGCCGCGGGTTCACCCCCGAGGCATTGCGCGCCTTTTGCGACGCCATCGGTGTCGCGAAACGGGATGCCGTGGTCGAGATGCAGCTCCTTGAACACTTCGTCCGGGAAGACCTGAACAAACGCGCGCCCCGCGTGATGGCGGTGCTTCGCCCCCTGCGCCTGGTCATCGAGAATTACCCGGAGGGACAGGTCGAGCAACTCGAAGCCGTCAACAACCCGGAAGACCCTTCAGCCGGGACACGTCAGGTGCCCTTCTCACGCACCCTCTATATCGACCAGGAAGATTTCCGAGAAGATCCGCCGAAGCAGTTCTTTCGCCTTTCCCCGGGGCGCGAGGTGCGCCTGCGGTATGCCTACATCATCACCTGTGTCGGGGTGGTGAAGGATCCGACCACGGGCGAGGTTACGGAGCTGCGCTGCACCTATGACCCTGAAACCAAGAGCGGCGGCGCGCAGGCGCAACGGAAGGTGAAGGCCACGATCCATTGGGTATCAGCCTCACACGCCGTCGATGCGGAAGTCCGGCTCTACGAGAGCCTCATGCTCACGGACCCGGGGAAAATTCCCGCCGATCAGGACTGGACCCAGCACCTGAATCCTCATTCGCTGGAACGACTGCCGACTTGCAAGGTAGAGCCCAGCCTGGCCTCGATCGCCCCCGGCACGAGAGTACAATTCGAGCGTGTGGGATACTTCTGTGCCGACCCCGATTCGTCACCCGACAAGCTGGTGTTCAATCGGACCGTCACACTCAAAGACACCTGGGCCAAGATCGAGAAAGCTCAGACCCCGCGCTGAACGGGACCGGCACCGTTCATCCTCCCATTTCACCGTCCCACACAAAGTACGGGGACTCCAGCCTTCGGCACCCTTGAACCGTGTCATGTCGATGAACGAGAATCGCCACTCGCATGATCGAGAATCACTCCACAACAAAGGAGCCTCAACGATGGTGACAGGACCTTGCAGTGAAGAGACTCTCGAAGAACCGGACTCGTTTCGCGAACGCCTCTCCCTGCTCGAAGCGGCGATCCCCGGTGCGGCAACCGAAGCCCAACCCCTCCTCCGAAACATCTATCACTCCACACGTCGACTGCACGCCCAACTGCAGCGCATTGATCCCACGCCCGTCCTGCCGCGGTCTCTGGTGAGCGGGGTGCGCTGCTTTGATTGCGGAACCGCCAGGATGGAGTCATTTCACACATCCACCCAGGGCGGCTATCACCTCTGCCCGACCTGCTTCCAGCACCGTCTACACACCGGACGCGCACGGACCGCCCACTGAGCCTCACCTTCCCTTCCCCCAAGACACGCGTATCGTTCCATTGCAGCGGCACGGTAGCCTCCTCCGTTCCGCGCCGCTAGCCCCGAGCCCCCGCCACACCGTATACTGCATGCTTTCAACGTGACAAAAGAGGTACCCAGGGTATGGCCCCGAACATTCTGTTGAGTTGCGAATCGATCAGCAAAAGCTATGGGGTCAGAGCCCTGTTTACAGATCTCTCCCTGGCCCTCTCCGACGGCGATCATGTGGGATTGATCGGTCCCAACGGGTCCGGCAAATCGACCTTGCTCAAGATCCTCGTGGGACTCGAATCCCCGGATGAAGGCACGCGCACCCTGCGGCGGCATACACGTGTCGGCTATGTTCCGCAAGAACCCCTGTTTCCCCCGCATCACAACATTGAACAGGTGCTGCAAGACACGTTGACGGAAGACGGCCTTGATCCTCACGAGCAGGGTGGCCGGATCGCCAGGGCTCTCAGCATCGGAACCTTTCCCGACCCGGAACAGGCCGTTTCCACACTCTCCGGAGGCTGGCGTAAGCGATTGGCGATCACCCAGGCCTTGCTGCTCGAGCCGGATGTCCTGCTCATGGACGAGCCAACGAACCATTTGGACCTGGAAGGCATTATCTGGCTGGAGCACCTGCTGAAGAATCGCGCCAAAGCCTTTCTTGTGATCAGCCACGATCGCCGGTTCCTCGAATCGGTGACCTCTCGCATGGTAGAACTCAACCGTTGTTACCCCGAAGGCCGGTTTGAAGCCCGCGGCTGCTATAGCGACTTCCTCGAACAGCGCGATGCCGCCCTTCAAGCGCAAGCCGACTACCAGGCCTCGTTAGCCAATCGCGTCCGCCGTGAAGTGGAATGGTTGCGCCGCGGCCCCAAGGCCCGCACGACCAAAGCCAAGGGCCGGATCCAATCAGCGGGCAAGCTCATCGACGAATTGAACCAGGCCGAATCCCGCTCGGCGCAGTCGACCATCGGCATCGACTTTTCCGCCTCGGGCCGAAAATCCAAACAACTCGTGGTCGCGGAGCAGGTCAGCAAAAGCTTCAACGGGACGCCCGTCGTCACCAATCTCGACCTGCTCCTCGGACCCGGCCAACGGCTTGGACTCCTTGGTCCGAACGGCAGCGGTAAATCCACCCTGCTGCGGTTACTAGCCGGGACGCTGGAGCCGGATTCCGGCACCATCACGCGAGCCGACGCGCTGCGCATCGTCTCATTTGAGCAACATCGAGAGTCCCTGGATCAATCCACGAGCTTGCGACGCGCACTGGCCCCGTCGGGCGATGCCGTCGTCTACCAGGATCGTTCGATTCACCTGGCCTCGTGGGCGAAACGCTTTCTCTTCCGTCCCGAACAGCTGGATCTCCCCGTGTCAAAGCTCTCCGGTGGTGAACAGGCACGGCTCCTCATCGCCCGACTCATGCTGCAACCCGCAGACCTGCTCATTCTCGATGAGCCGACCAACGACCTGGATATTCCAACCCTCGAAGTGCTGGAGGACAGCCTGCTGGAATTCCCCGGTGCGCTCGTGCTGGTGACCCATGATCGGTGGTTGCTGGATCGCGTTTCGACCATCCTGCTGGCGTTGGATGGGAAAGGCGGCGTGGACTGGTTTGCCGACTATGCCCAGTGGGAAAGTGCGCAGGAGCGGGCCGGTGGATCCGCCCCGGAGCCGAAGAGTGACGGGCGTGCTGCCGTCCAGGATGAGAACGCCTCGGCAACTCCCGCTCGCAAACCCAAAAAGATGAGTTATCGCGAACAGAAGGAATGGGGCACGATCGAAGAGAGCATCCTCAAAGCCGAAGAAGAGGTCACAGCCTGCCAAGCCGCGATACAGGACCCGGCCGTAGTGTCGAATGCCGCAGCGCTCCAGGCACGAAGCCAGGCATTGGTGGCAGCCCAAGCTGAGGTGGAACGGCTCTATGCCCGCTGGGCCGAACTGGATGAAAAACGTGCGCAGACCGTGCAGAGTTCGTGAGCGACCGACCGCCCATACAGCGTTAGGCGCTGACAGCCTCACATCTCGACGTGAATGCGTAGGTTCTCAGAGGATCGTCTGAGCAGGAAAATTGGCTGGGGGACTAGGAATCGAACCTAGGTAGCCAGCTCCAAAGTCGCAAAAAGCGCCCTAGAGACTGACAGCGATCAGGATGGACGGATGGATATTTTCTCTTTAGAGAACAATGGCTTTCGCGTCATCCAATGAGGATCAGTGGCGATGGAAGCATACCTGCAATCGGGGCCAAAACCGGGACCGAACCGTGACCAAAACCGGGACCAAATTTCTTTCAAAATGCATGACAACTTCCGGGTCGAAACGATATAGCTCTACGGACCGTATCCGGTCGGACGTTCGACCTTGCGTTATCCTTGCCGTCCTAACGCTAGTTACTGGCTCACACATTGTAGAGTGGCATCATCAATTGCCGCGAAGAGGTCGCAACGAGGCCAGTCGTCAATGGAGTGGAACAGGTTCAGCTATCCCTCGTCGCTCAATCCATTGATCTGCTTCGGGGCTTTCCCTTGTTTCTCATCACGTGGCAAGAGATGCAGCGGAACAAACATCCGACTTGCGATCAGCGTGGGAACCACGGCACTGGCAATGATGGCCGCGACCAGAAACGAATACTGCTCCTGCGTAACAATGCCATGGGCGAGCCCATAAAGCGATGAAATCGTGCCGAAGGTCAGCCCTGTGGACATCATCAGGGTGTAATACCATCGCTCGTTTCGATCATCTCTAAACACACCGATAATTGGATAGAGCCCAAAGATTTTGGAAACGACCTTCCCTGCCAGCAACGCAAGGAATACGAGTGGAGCAGACACTAATGCCGGCAAGGAGACAAGCGTGCCGGCACGAATGAAATAGAAAGGGGTCAAAAATCCAACCGTCAGCGTACGCATCCGGCGAATCCAGTGCGTATCCTTTGCGGCGCTTCCAGCCAAGACCATGCCCGCGATATACGCGGGAAGCACCGCTTCGCTGCCAGACCATAAGGCCAGCGAACCGAGTCCAAGAAGGACCAGCATCACCCATTTCGTCCGAATGGCAGCCGTTCGAAAGGCCAAATGGCGCGTGAGCCAAGCGGTGGCCGTCGGCAATGCCGCCAGGGCGAGGGCACTGACGAAAATAAAGACCATCGATTTATACGTGAAGGGAGAGAAGATGAGCCCAAGGACAATCACTGTTCCCAGATCGTTGATGAAACAGGCCCCGAGAATCCCTTTGCCGTACTCAGTGTTATTGAATCCCGTCTCCAGCATGACTGCATACACGACAGCCATGGACGTGGTGGAGAGGGCGACGCCGCAGAGCCAGCTCGCTTGGGCATCCCACCCCAGCACATAATAGGCCACCGCTGCACAGCCGAGGAACGGCGCAGCAAAACCTACCATTCCCACTACACTGACTTCAGTCAGTTTTGACCGAAGAGCCAGCGGGTCGAGCTCCGCACCCGCGAGAAACGTCAGCACGACCGCCCCAAAAGAGGCCAAGAATCGGACCCAATCAGCATTCGGCAGGAGGATGTCTTGAAGTTCGAATGCGCTGAAGGCGGCAGCAACGCCGACACCCACACAAATTTCGATTAGCGCGACAGATACCCGGAGGTGGTAGGCGATGAGTGTCGAGAAAACGGCGAGGGCGAGCCACAGGAAGGCAACGGTGAAGATCTCTTCCATGGGAAAATCCTCCATCAACTCAATGGCTGGACGAAAAGACGCTGGTGAGCGCCTGTCACAGCCCGATGATAACTCCGCAGCTACCGGACGGTAGCCTAGGAGTCATCAGCCTTCGCAAAGGCGGTTGATGGGGGACTCCATCCCCAACCGTTTTAAGTGTACCGAACCAACGCGAAAAAGAACAGACTCCAACTATCTACACATATCTTTGTCTACAACAACCCAATGCCCACGTGCGCAGTTCCTAACATCAATGGGGATCTTCAGTCCCATAAGAGATCAGCAATGAGCAAGACAATTCCCGGGGCCTGCTATGAGCACCATCTCCCGAAATATTCACTCCACGGACCTTTTTCCACTCGCACGCTTCAATTCGCCTTGAAACGCAATGGCAATGCTAGACCTTAAATCATCGTGGCGCATACATCATGATCGCAACACCTAGCAAACAAAATGCGGCACCCACCACATCGTAGGAGTCAGGAGTTGTATGATCGACGGCCCAGCCCCAGAGGATGGATAACACAATAAACCAACCTCCATACGCTGCATAGACGCGGCCAAAGTGTGCGGCTTGATACGTGGGCACAACCCCATAGAGGATCAATACCAAGGCACCGATCAGCCCGAGACTCCAGTGACTGCCCCCGCGCCACCATTGCCAGACTAAATAGCCGCCTCCAATTTCAAACAATCCTGCGACGAGGAACAGGACAATGGAATCAACTAAACGCATCTCGTCTCCTTACACAAAGCGAACCGTGAAGAATACACCGTACATCGCTGAATCATAGGCGCGCTTCTATTTCGAATGCCCCCACGTTTTTATTGCGGAAATGACGAGAATCGCAGCAAGGGCCGGTAGTAAAACTGATTGGGGAACAATCCCCAACAGGTTTGCTCCAATGAAGGTGCCGGTAAGGGAACCCACGACCATTGCGAATACAAATTCGCGATTCTTGCCAATAACAAGAAAACTCTGAGAGCGACTATAGCGAGTGAGCCCGGTCAACATGGTCGGCAAACTGACGGCTAGTGACAGACTGCCCGCTAACCTGATGTCCACATCAAACAGTAGGACAAGCGTAGGAATGAGCAATTCACCGCCTGCAACACCCAGAATTGATGCCACGATTCCGATGAGAAAGCCGAGGAATACACCCGCGATGGCTTGCGCCACCCCAATTGGTGTTGAAACGACAGATAGCGAGGGGGAATGAGCGAATAGGAGGACACAGGCGATTCCAACCAGCATAACAGCAATCACGCGGCGAAGAGTTGTGGAATCGAGGCGAGTCGCGACGCCTGCTCCAACCCAGGCACCCACGAGACTGCCAGCTAAAAGGTTTGTGATGATAGGCCAGGCGTCCGCAATCGATCCGAACGGAATGATCCAGCCTCGGAACAAGAACGCTGACGCAACAACTACCAGACTGATTGCCTTGTTCAGAATGACAGACTCTAATGGCGCAAAGCGGAAATAGCTGATCAGAAACGGCAATCTGAATTCAGCGCCACCCAATCCGATCAGGCCACCCAATATGCCAATAACTGCTCCCCCTGCAATTGCGGGCAGCATCTGAGGCCTTACCGGTTCATCATTACTGGCAATTTGAAAGGGCACTCTGGGGGATCACTTAATGACAACGAATTCGTCTAGCGGGCATGTTAAGCATTGTGCCAAGGCGGGTAATATGTTCGCAAGCACGGTTAACCTACTGATTTGTGAAGGAGCGAGACCGCTCACCCGGCTGTGTCTAAGTCGGACGCTTCAGTTCGTAATTCCAATGGTAGGCCTTAATTCATTGTGACACGCATGGAACGATCAATAGCCTCCGCTGCCACCCGATTCCCCTCGTCAGTCCAGTGCGTATCATCGGCCATATAAGTCGCAATGCCTTTTTCTGAGGCCGCCTGCAGCGCGGGGGTCAAATCGACGTATTCAATGCTCGGCTCTAACTGTACTAAAATTTGCTTTAGTTGGTCTGGTACATCGCTAACGTGCCATTGACGCACCGCATCCGTCGACAACGACACATTCCGGAGGTCACGATAGACCCGATATTTTTCCGGAATGAATGCGACGATGAACCGGATATTATGCTCGCGACACAATTTTGCGGCCTCTGCGATGGGGACGGCGGCTTTGTGAATAGTTTTAGCTGATGGTATTTCCAATTCAGTTGGTGCAAAGAACACAGTGTGCGTATTGTTATGTGCATCAGTAAATTCGGCACGGAATTCTTTGATCGGGTCATCTGGCACGCAGGTGTGCGCCGGGCGAAACAGGAGTGCGGTCACATTTCTCGTCAATGACCGAAACCAGAAATCCTGCCAGAATGCATTACCATTAAAAAGAGCGCGGTTGTCATATCCTTCCATGTCGATAAAATCATTGCCTTCGAAGAAGGCCCAGATAATGGTCTTTGGTTTGAGCGGTAATCCGAACCGTTTCAAGACTGCCAGTTCCTGCTGAGGGCCATAACCTGCATGGCCAAGATTGGCAACCGGGTTGCCTTGCAGGTCAGCGAGAATTGATGTGAGCAGGTTCGCCTCCGACGTGAGATATCCTTCGATATACGAATCCCCAATGACCACGAGATCAGCCTCACGGATCTCGTGGCTGTTGCGAAATCCATTTTTGTCATAGCTGACATCGATGATTCGTGCAGGATCCGGCGGAATGCAGATGGCTTGTCCTATGTTTCCTTGATAAGCCGCTTCATAGTGATAAAAGGGATCGTGCCGCCACAGAAGCTCTTTGTCAAACTGCCTCCCGGCTATACTCAAAGGATTGTCCTGCTCATAACCCCCGAGGGCCGAACGATAGTCGACCACTCCAACTAGGACAGCTCCTTCGGCCAGCACCCAAGAGATCACCAGGGCGCTCGTTGTGAGCAGAAACCGTGTTCCCACCTCCGACGGCGACACACCAGAGAACATTCCATACAGTGCCCATACCACCAGATAGGCTGCGATCGTATTGTCGAGTAGATGGTGAATATTCGTGACACCTGACACGAGGAACATTCCACAGCCAAGGACGAACACCGTGAGTGTGAGAGCAATTACGACCCGATGGGATTTATCATTTTGCATGGCGCTACAGGAGTTCTTTCTGTTCTTTTACTGAAACGGCGAGGAATCAATCGTACTGGTGAAGAGGATGCATGCGCCTCACATTTAGCACCTAAACAGCATTAGTGTCCAGTAATACTGGACATCTCAACACTGCATTAAATGTGTAAATACCATAGTCGAACTCCATTAATTGAACGAACTTGTATATGCACCACGACTGGCAATCTTCTCCTCAACTTGATGAGACCAGTTTGGCAGACAAACTCGCGAGGAGATGAGTGGGAGTGATGTATAACCTATATGTCCAGCAATACTGGACACTGAGAAAACGCTTTTTGCATAGGCGGGAAAAAGAATCTCCATGGAAAGCGGGCCAATAAGCTCTAATTTCGAAGCTTTCGCGCGGGAACATTCCACAGGCTTAAATAACAGGCGATTTATTGAGTTCAAATCATCCCTCACGGGCGAAGTGATCGGGCACAAAGGGTGAAGCGAGGCATCGTCCTATTTTGACCATATAGATCAAGTGAAGCGGGGGCTGCGCCCCCGATCCCCCCGGCCGTCCGGTCCGGTTGGTCCGGAACGGCCGGGCGGTCTCGTGGGGGTACATGTTCCGCATTACTTCTCCCCCTCATGCTTGCCATTCTTCCTTGTTTCTTACACCGCGACAGGTGAGATGGACGGCCAAGCTGACGCATCGCCGCCATCTTCACTAGATGAGGCCATCCATTTCCCCTCTCACCCGTTGAGATAATGGACGGGTGACAGGGTGAGATTGATCACAATAGGTTGGAGTGACTTCAGAATCTACCGTTCCTTTACGCCCGCGCACGACGCACAAAGCCAGACCTCACAGGGAAGCCTAGAAATATGAGCCCGCATTTGCACTCGCGCCCAAGCACGCTCAGATTGGCAAAACTCGTACAATCGCTCTTGATGATGTGCCGTACAGATCCAATCCTTTCTGGCGCGATCATAGAGGGTGGCGGGCTGTCCGCAACAGGTAAGGCCCAAGGGGCTTTGGATCTTCACGACGCAGGTGTGGGGGGCCTTCATAGCGGCCTCCATACGAGTCCCTTCCCCAGGACGAGTTGCAAAATGGTGTCGCAGAACCAGATGGGATGCCCCGAAAGCAGATCCTCCCAGGTCTTGATGAACACGATCCTCGGGATTTCGATCTCGCCTCTGATCCGCCGATAGGCATTCCTGGTCGACCATTGGTGCCGCATTTCTTCCCAGAGCCGACTGATGGGAAAGCCAAGAGACCGTTTCCAGGACCAACACATGTTCACGTAGCCACATTGATCCTGGACGTACTGGCTGATGACATACCGACTGAGCCGGTTCCGGGATCGATGGCTAGGCTGATACGCCTTGATCCAGACCACCGGAGCCCCGTGGAGGCCCTCCCATTGGGCCGAGAGCCATTCCTGAGAGATCCAGAAGCGGCGCGCGCGTTCTCCGTCCGGCACCCGCCAGGCCCAAAAGATATGAAGCACGCCATGCCCTTCCTCCGTCCTGACCTGGTAGTACTCCAACCCCTCAAACCCCAGCTGGCGTTCAATCCGCTGGCGGAGTTGTTTGTGATGGTAGGTCAGCTTCTCCGCATCCCCGCCTTCTGCCGTGGAGAGGGTGACCCAGAGGACTTGGAACTGATGGCACTCCCAGAACCAGAGGAGCGACCGCACCCGGTGATAGCCCCGTTTTTGCTTTCTGGTCCATTCCCCGGCGACGGGCTCCCGCCGAAACTCCTTCCAGCGGCTCATCGGGCACCTTCCACCTGAGGAATCACCGGCCTCAGACCCGCAGACAGAATCCGCTCCAGTTCCTCAATGGGAATCCGCACGGCACGCACCGACGGCTTCACATAGGCAATCTGCCGTTTCAGGATGTATTTCCTGATCGTGCTTTCTTTGAGTCCTAAGCGTTCCGCCGCTTCTCGAATGGTGATCAATTTTGTACTGACCATCTGGCACCTCCCTGGTAATTATTTATACATGTGGTTATGCCTCATATAGTTAAGGCATATCCTATATTGACACGCATTACCACTACCGAGGTACACTCTTCAAGCAATTTCACGTCCGCGCTGCCGCCGGTCTTAACTTTTTTTGTCTGTACTAGGATGGAGTGAGATTCTCATCCACTCCTCAGGAGAAGGAGTGCCCTATGCCGGTTGATCGAGTCGGACTCTACGAGCAGTTTCACGGAGAGATGAAGAAGGCGAGAGAGAGGATTCTCACCACGGCAGACGGCGAGGTGGGATGGCTCCTGAAGTTTATTCAGACGGACCTGGACACGCTCACGGCCAGTGAATGGATGGTTTTAGCGTTCGAGATCGCCAGCTTTGTCGATGACGTGGCCAATCGCCGGGGGGCGGAAATCGCCACAGAGGCTGGCTGGAGCGTTCGATCGATTCCAGGAGAAGGTTTTCGTGGCACCCTTCCCAGTCGTGGAGAGGCCAAAGAGATCCAGGCGATGGTCCTGGGAAGCCTGGAAAAGCTATGGGAAACCGCCGTCGCCGCCTTTACGTTCCCGCAATTCACGATCATTGTGACCTTGCCAGTCGACGACGAACGCAAAGGCAGTGTGTTTGTGGCCACAAAGCGAAAAGTGAAGGAATTTGAATATCGGTTCGCTCATTTATTGGTCGACTATTCCGGGCGCATTCGCCGTTGCCCAGAGTGCCAACGGATTTACCTCGCCATTCGTGTCGATCAAATCTACTGTGGCCCTCGTTGCCAGACGCGAGTCGCGACACGCAAATGGCGAGAACATCACAAAGCAGACCAACGAAAGGAGAGCCACCGTGGCAAGAAAAGAAGGCAAGGATAGAGGCATCACCCAGCGGAAAGGCCGCGACGGGTGGTGGGTGCGTTTGTATGCCAACGGACGGGAGCACTGGCATCGCTGTGATACGAAATCCCAGGCCAAAGCCTTGTATGGACGGCTGAAGGCAGATATTCGAGAGGGCAAATATTTTCCGGAGAAATTTTCTTCAGGAAAGGACATTACCTTACGAGCGTGGGTGAACCGCTGCCTGGAGGGGTCTACGAATCGAGGCATTGAAAATGAGCGGCGTTACGGTCGCCGCTGGTCGCTCCTCTTAGGAAAGCGTTTGATTACCGAAATCTCGACAGAGGACTTGCGGCGCGTCCAAGCAAAGATGAGGACAAGGCTACGACCACGTCTTACGAATGCGCCAAAGGATTCCGCGCCGGAACGCCAGTGGAGTGACGCGACCATCAACCGGCATTTCACGTTCCTCCGTCATGTCCTGATGCTGGCTGTTAAAGATGGCAAACTGACCCGCAATCCGGTGTCGTCTGTAAAATTCTTGCCGGAAGTCCGGCGCACCCGGTTTCTCAGTGATGAGGAATTGATTCAACTGGAGCAGATCATGCCTCCCGCCGCCTGGAAGCTGGTGGCGTTTGCTATTGAAACCGGCATGAGACGGGAGGAACAGTTTCAACTGAGGTGGGATCAGATCGACCTGGAAGCAGGTGTAGCCACCATTCCCCTGCCCAAAGGTGGGAAAACCCGTCATGTGCCTCTCAGCGAGGGCGCAAAGGATATCCTGCGGTCTCTGGATTCATTCGTACGGTCTCCCTGGGTCTTCCCTAGCCCCAAGTTTCCGCTACAATCCTGGAACCCCCAAAGCTTCGTGAACCACTTCTATTCGCCCTATTTGCAAAAAGTCGGCATACAGGGGGTTTGTTGGCACACGTTGAGGCACACTGCAGCCAGTCGTCGGGTTATGGCCGGGGTCGATTTAGTCTCGGTCAAAGAGATCCTTGGACACAGGGATATTCAGACGACGCTCCGATATTCCCATTTATCTCCTGGTCACCTGCAAGAGGCAGTAAACCGGGGGAGTCTAACTCGAACCGTGACCAAAACCGTGACCAGGCCCACGGCTCACAAATCGAATCGGGACCTGGAAGGCTCGCAAGTTACTGAAATTGTGGAGGGATAAATTGGCTGGGGGACTAGGAATCGAACCTAGGTAGCCAGCTCCAAAGGCTGGCGTCCTACCGCTAGACGATCCCCCAACCGGTCCACACAGTAATATAAGCTTCTCTACTGCGTCAAGATCGACGCTGATTCTTGACCGGCCGATTCTCAGGATCTAGAGGCCCGCTCGATCCCCTGGCGGAGTCGAAACAAGGTGCGGTCTCGGCCGAGCACGTCCATCACCTCGAACAGACCGGGGCTCGCCGTCCGTCCCGTCAAGGCCACCCGAACCGGCTGGGCCAGTTGCCCCATTTTCATCCCCTCTTCCTCGACCAGTTGCTTAAATGACTCTTCCCACTCCTGCTTGGAAAATGTGGGAAAGGATTCGAATCGGCTCAGCAGTTTAGCTAACACCGGAGCTTGAGTGGCCGTGAGGAATTTCTTGGCCGCCTCTTCGTCGAACACCACCGCCTGACCGAAGTAGGGCGTCACCCAATGGACCATCTCAACCAGTGTTTTCGTTCGTTCCTTCACCAAGACGACCAGCTGCGCGAGCCATTCGGTCGACACGGCATGAACCTCTTCCTTGAGACCGGCCTGCTCAAGGAGCGGCACGAGCGCCTGAGCGATCTCAGCCGGAGGGCTGGTCTTGAGGTATTCGGCATTGAGCCACAGCAACTTGTCCGGATTAAACACAGCCGCCGAGGTCTGCACATTCTTCCAAGAGAACTTCTCGATCAGTTCTGCACGCGAGAACAGTTCCTGATCGCCATGCGACCAGCCCAAGCGAACCAGGTAATTGACCATCGCGTCGGGCAGATACCCCATGTCCTTGTAGGCCATGATCGAGGTGGCGCCGTGCCGTTTCGACAACCGGGCCTTATCCGGACCAAGAATCATCGGGAGATGCCCGAAGCGCGGCAGAGGAAATCCCAGCGCCTGAAAAATCGGAATCTGGCGCGGCGTATTCGTGAGATGGTCATCGCCCCGCACCACATGGGTAATCCCCATCAAGGCATCGTCCACGACCACGGAAAAATTATAGGTAGGATACCCATTGGATCTGAGAATGATGACATCATCCAGAATCTGGTTGTCGAACACCACACGGCCCTTGATCAAATCATCGACAATCGTCTGCCCGTCCTGCGGAGCCCTAAAGCGGAGCGCCGCTTCCCCGGTCGGTTTGGTCAGGCCGAGGTTTCGGCATCGGCCGTCATACTTGGGCGATCCGCCTTTGGTTTCGGCCTCATTTCGACGCGCCTCCAGCTCTTCAGGCGTGCAGACACACCAATAGGCATGGCCTTGCTCGAACAATCGCATTGCGTGTTCACGATAGAGATCCATTCGCTCGGTCTGCCGAAAGGGCCCTTCGTCCCAATCCAGTTTGACCCAGCGCATCCCGTCCAAAATGGCTTGAATGGAGTCATCGGTGGAACGACTCTGATCGGTGTCTTCAATGCGAAGGACAAAGACCCCGTTCTGCTGCCGCGCAAACAGCCAGTTGAACAAGGCCGTCCGTACCCCGCCGATATGCAGAAAACCTGTCGGACTGGGCGCAAATCGAACCCTGACCTGACTCATCGCATCACCGTAGTTCGTGTGGAAATAATAAACGGGGGGCTATCTATAACATGGCATTGGAATGATGTACAGAACTGGCCTGTTCCATTCTGAATCCGTTTTTGTTAAGAACAGACCATGGCCGAACCGACTCAGATTGCCGAAATCGTCTCGCTCACAACCCTGACTCCGCACACGACGGAACTCGTGCTTCGCCCGATCGAGCACCCGCTTTCCTTCAAGCCCGGACAGTGGATCTCGCTTCAATTGCCCGTGGGAGACCATCCGCCGTTGAATCGTGCCTACTCTTTGGCGGAACCGCCGTCGACCGCCGGCCACCTCACGCTGGTCTTTGACCATGTCCCGGGCGGGAAAGGATCCGGCTATCTCTCGTCACTCAAGCCGGGTGATCGCATTCCCCTGTCAGGCCCTTATGGCCACTTTGTGCTGCCCGACTCGGCACCTCAGCACTTGCTGTTGATCGGACGCTACTCAGGGCTTGTCCCACTGCGCTGTATGCTCCGCTCACTGGCTGGCCAGGGGTCGCTCCCTTCGAGCACGCTGATCGCCCAGGCGCCCACCCCTGCCGAACAGCTCTATCATGAGGAGTTCATGGCCCTGGCGGCAAACCAATCCAATTTCCGGTATCTCCCGTTTGTCAGCGATGCCCCCGAGAGCCCTAGCGAGACTGTGGATGCGATCAAACAAATCGCGGGAAACGGTCGGCAGGTGACCCCCATGATTGCCGGGGTCAAGGCATTTGCACGCCCGTTACGGGCGCTTCTGATGGAACTGGGGTTCGATCGGCGGGAAGTGAAGCTGGAAACGTACGACTGATACGAGCGTTACAGGGCCTGTACTCCGTTCTTGCCGTCAGTGCCCCTCTTTCGCCAGATTCTTGTTGATGGCAGGGATCTCTACCACGACTTCCACCGTTCCATTCGGCACACATTGGCAACCGAGTCGAGAATGCAACGTCGTGACGGGCGCTTCGTCTAACTGGTCGAACTCGTCATCCGTCCCCTCGTTACACGTCTCCAGGCCTTTTTTCACCATGACATGGCAGGTGGAGCAGGCGCAGACGCCGCCGCACACATGCTCCAGGTCGATCCCATTGCCCATCGCAATGTCGAGAATGCTTCCCGGCAAGCCCGTTGGACCGTAGGGAATCTTGTCCGGTTGTACCTCAACCTTCTTTTCCGTCTTGTCGGGGAAAATGAAGGTCACGGTATAAGATTTTTGCGGCAGCTCTACATCTGCCTTTTCAATGTAGGGATTTGTCCCACCCATGTTGCTTAGCCCCTTTTGTCATGCATGTGGTGCAATGTATCGTGCGGCGCCTGTATCACCCGCCCCAAGCCTCCAAGGACCGACATTCTTACTTCTACGCCCCTCTGCTCGCTTGACAGGCCCGAAGACCACATGATACTTTTTGTACGACTTATTTGATCGGAGATCATTATAGTCTCCGACTTGAAGGATCGGCAATAGGCCCATGCTGAAATTATCGAAAAAAGCTGACTACGGGTTGATGGCACTCCAGCACATCGCCTCCAACCAATACGGCGATGTCGCCCAAGCTCGGGTAGTAAACACAAAGGAAATCGCCGAGGAATATCACATTCCGGTCGAATTACTTGCCAAAGTTCTCCAAACCCTCTCCAAGAGCGGAATTATTGAGAGTCATAACGGCCCCAAGGGCGGCTATCTGCTCGGCAAGAATCCGCGTGAGATCACGATTGCCCACGTACTCGAAAGCCTGGAAGGTCCACTCGGCATCATGGACTGTTCACACGAAAAAGACGGCGATGCCTGCATGCAGCGCGAGCACTGTAACATTCGGACCCCGTTGCTGAAAATCCAGAGCAGTATTTATCAGCTTCTCAACAATATGACCTTGCAAGATATGATGGGGGGCACCCCACTCATCACCATTCAATCCGTCGCGACGGAACAACAAGGAGTCGAGCGATGAAGTTCCCGATCTACCTGGATAACCATTCGACCACCCCGATGGATCCACGGGTGCTGGAATCGATGCTGCCCTATTTTACGGAAAAATTCGGGAACGCCGCCAGTCGCAACCACGCCTTCGGATGGGATGCCGAAGAGGGTGTCGAAGCCGCGCGAAAACAGATCGCCAAGCTCATCCATGCGGATGCCAAGGAAATTGTCTTCACCAGCGGCGCCACCGAATCGAACAATCTCGCGCTCAAAGGCGTCGTCGAGATGTATCACGAAAAGGGCGACCACATTATTACGTCGTCCACCGAACATCGCGCGGTGTTGGACACGGCCAAAACCCTTGAAGCCAAACGCGGGGTCAAGGTCACCTATCTGCCGGTCGATAAGTTCGGCATGGTGAATCCGGAAGACGTGCGGAACGCCATCACCGACAAGACCATCTTGATCTCCGTCATGTTCGCCAATAACGAAATCGGCACCATCAACCCGGTCAAAGCAATCGGGAAGATCGCGAAGGAAAAGGGCATTCTGTTTCATTGCGACGCGACTCAAGGCGTCGGTAAAGTCCCGATCGATGTCCAGGACATGGGAATCGACCTGATGTCGTTCAGCGCGCACAAAATCTATGGCCCCAAGGGCGTCGGCGCCTTGTACGTCAGAAAAAAGAATCCCCGGGTCCGCATTGCGGCTCAAATGGATGGAGGCGGACATGAGCGCGGCATGCGTTCCGGCACCCTGCCTGTGCCGTTGATTGTAGGCTTCGGAAAAGCCTGTGAATTGTGCGAGCAGGAAATGGCCGCTGATGCCGCACGACTCTCCGTCATGCGGGACCGGCTGCATGCCACCATCACCAAGGCGCTGGAAGACGTGTATTTGAACGGCCACCCGACAGAACGTCTCCCTCACAATCTCAATATCTCGTTTGCCTACGTCGAAGGCGAATCGCTACTGATGGGCTGCAAAGAAATCGCCCTGTCTTCCGGTTCAGCCTGCACATCGGCGACCCTGGAGCCCTCGTATGTGTTACGTGCCTTAGGGGTGGGAGCAGAACTCGCGCACTCCTCCATTCGATTCGGCCTGGGACGCTTCACGCTCGATGAAGAAGTTGACTACGCTGGAAAGAGAATTATCGAGACCGTGACCAAGCTGCGGGAAATGTCGCCATTGTATGAAATGGCCAAAGAAGGTATCGATCTGAAGTCCGTGCAATGGGCAGCCCATTAACCTGAATCATTACGTACGTTTGTAAGCGATAAATTTCGGAGGACACCATGGCCTATAGCGAAAAAGTCGTCGATCACTTCAACAACCCCCGTAACATGGGCAGTTTCAAGAAAGAAGAAGACGGGGTCGGTACCGGCATCGTTGGGGCACCGGAATGCGGCGATGTCATGAAACTCCAGATCAAAGTTGAAAACGACACGATCGTGGACGCCAAGTTCAAGACCTTCGGTTGCGGCTCCGCCATCGCCAGTTCCAGCCTGGCCACTGAGTGGCTCAAGGGCAAAACGGTGGAGGAAGCCGGCAAGATCAAGAACACCGATATCGTGCAGGAGTTGAATCTGCCCCCCGTCAAGATTCACTGTTCCGTGCTGGCTGAAGATGCCATCAAAGCAGCCCTCGCCGATTACCAAAAGAAAGCCGACTCGAAGTAACCGACAGGAAGGAGCGCACTATGGACGTCACCACGAATGCCGATGCTCAAGCCCCGGTCATTACTCTGAGCGATGCCGCACTCAAGGAAGTGAAGCGCCTCATCAATGTCCAAGGCATCGAAGAAGGCGGCCTCCGCCTGGGCGTCAAGGGAGGCGGTTGCTCCGGCCTGAGCTACACCATCAATTTCGACGAAAAGATCGGCCAGTACGATCAAGTGTACGAATTCGACGGCGTCAAGGTCATTGTGGATGCCAAGAGCGCCATCTACCTGCAGGGCACCCAGCTTGATTTTCAGAAGGACCTGATGGGCGGAAACTTCAAATTCGTGAACCCCAACGCCAACAAGACGTGCGGCTGCGGGGAATCCTTTTCGGCCTGAGCGAGCGACAGCCCATGAGCGGACATATTCATAACACCGATGATCGACGCGAGCTGCAGATGGCTCGCAGCATGTGCTGGCATTGCCAGTCCGAAATGGCCGGGGAATATTTTTGCGACCGTTGCGTGAAAGTCCAACCGGTCTCGAAAGACCTGGACTATTTCACCTGCTTCGGGCTGCCCCGACGCCTCACCCTCGATCCACAGACACTGGAAACCAAGTTCTACGAGTTAAGCCGCGCGTTCCATCCTGACTTCTATCAGAACAAAAGCGATGAGGAACAGACCATCAGCCTCGGCAACTCGGCCATGCTGAACACCGCGTATCGCACCTTGCGAGACCCGATTCAGCGAGCTGAATACCTATTGGACCTCGAAGCCGGTTCGGTGAAAGATATCCGGACGACACCGCCGGCCGATCTGTTTGAAGAGATTCTCGAGTTGCAGGACACGCTCGATGAGTTCCGCGCCAGTGATCGCGCCTCCGAAAGTGCGTCCACCCTCCGCACGAAACTCCACGCTGATCGCGCCACACTTGAGCAACGGCAACGGGATATGGAAGCCCAGCTGCTGCAGCTGTTCAGCCGGTGGGATGCGCTGCAGGATCGCGGCGAGGCCACCGAACAAGCACGAGCCGAGCGTGGCCGCATTCTAAAGGAGATGCGGGACATCCTGTCCAACCGTACCTACGTCAAGAACATCGTCAACGATCTTGTCGCAACGATCGCCTAAGAATTATGTCACGCATTGTCGGCATTGACCTCGGCACTACCAATTCGCTTGTCGCCTACATGGATCACGGCACGCCGCGCGTCATCGCAGCCCGCCATGAACGCGCAATGGTCCCTTCTGTCGTCGCGCTGACGGATAACGGACTGATTGTCGGTGATCCGGCAAAAGAACATCTCACGAGAAACCCCGAGCGTACGGTCTATTCGGTCAAACGGTTCATGGGCAAGAGCCTGGCTGACGTCCAAGGCGAGCTAGCCTACTTTCCTTACACGCTCACGGAAAAAGGCGGCGTCATCCGGATCCAACTGGGGGAGAAGTCCTACTCACCGCCGCAAATCTCGGCCATGATCCTGAAGGAACTCAAGCTCCGGGCGGAAGCTTTTCTCGGCGAAAGCATCACCAAAGCTGTCATCACCGTGCCGGCCTATTTCAACGACAGCCAGCGTCAGGCGACCAAAGATGCGGGCATGATTGCCGGACTTGAGGTCTTGCGCATCATCAATGAGCCGACGGCTGCTTCGCTGGCGTATGGACTGCAAGAAAAGACACAGGGCACCATCGCCGTCTACGATCTGGGCGGAGGCACATTCGATATCTCGATCCTCAAGTTGAAAAATGGAATCTTCGAAGTGCTCGCCACAAACGGCGATACCCACCTAGGAGGCGACGATTTCGACCAGCTGATTGCCGATCTGTTCCTCACTGAGATCCGCACGCAATACGGGCTCGACCTCAGTACTCATCCCGACCATATGCAGGCGGTCCGTCTGGAAGCCGAGCGCGCAAAGATCCGTCTTTCGGACGAACTCAAGACGACCGCCAGTCTCGATCTACCTGACGGAAAAGGCCGATTCACCCGTGAACTCACGCGCGATCAGCTTGATGGTCTCTGCACCGCGTTGGTTGAGCGCACGCTGGGTCCCTGCCGGCTGGCTTTGAAAGATTCCGGTCTAGCGCCCGGCGACGTCGATGAAGTCGTCCTCGTCGGCGGTTCGACACGCATGCCGCTGGTTCGCCAACGAGTGCAAGCCCTGTTCGGGAAGCAACCGCACTGCGAGCTGAATCCGGACGAAGTGGTCGCGCTCGGCGCGGCGGTGCAGGCAGATATTCTGAGCGGCGGCACAACGGATATGTTGCTATTGGATGTGACACCCCTGTCATTGGGTATCGAAACAATGGGCGGGGTCATGAGTAGTCTGATCAGGCGAAACACCACCATCCCCGCCAGCGCCAAGGAAATGTTCACCACCTACGTGGACGGTCAAACCGGGGTGGACATCCATATTCTCCAGGGCGAACGAGAGCTGGCAAAGGATAACCGCAGCCTGGCACGTTTCCGTCTCAAGGTACCGCCATTGCCCGCAGGAGTTCCACGCATTGAAGTGACCTTCTTGATCGATGCCAATGGCATTCTGAATGTCATGGCCAAGGACATGCGGACCGGTGAGACTCAATCGATCGAGGTTAAACCGTCGTACGGGTTATCGGATCAAGAAGTAGAACGAATGATCGAAGATTCGTTCAAGTTTGCCGCGGACGACGTCAGTGCGCGAAAGCTGATCGAGGCCCGACTCGATGCAGGAGCCCTGATCACTACGACCGAAAAATCGTTGGTCGATGGCGGGCATCTCGTCGCTTCAGGGGAAGTCGAAGCCATACGCACGGCCCTCTCGGCATTGTCGACGGCCAAGGATGGAAACGATCCTCGTGCCATCCGTGCGCGCATGGCTGACATTGAGCAGGCAGCCAAAGGGCTCACCGTGGCCATGCTGGACGATTCCCTGAAACAAGGGCTCCAAGGCAAAAAAGTCTCTGACGTGACGCAATCCTGAACTCGAGGAGCTGCAATGGATTTGAAGTGGAGTGACACTGAAGAACTCGCCATCCGTTTGGTGGAGGCCCGCCCGACCACCGATCCCCTCACCGTCCGCTTCACCGACATGCATGCGTGGATCGTCGCCCTCCCCGAATTCAAGGACGACCCGAAGAAGTCGAACGAAAAAACCCTTGAATCCATTCAAATGGCCTGGCACGAAGAATATCAGGACTCCCAATCCTGATCGGCCAGCCGAACGTCCTTCACCACACAACACATCTCACAGCCAGGCCGGCGCCGGCGTCATGACCATCGTAGTGTGGTGCTGTGCCCGGATGGGCGGAGAAAATTTAGGTGGGAAACCTGGTCGGCGTCGGGCTACGGCTCGACAGGAGCCGGTGGGGCACTGTCCTGCAGCTGGTCCAGCTTATAGAACTCGGTGGGATCGATCTTGGATCCCGCACTCTTGGTTGGCTCAGTGCCTTTCGTAAAGAGTTCCACGGTGCCATGCTGCTCGTCCTGATCAGTGAGGAGCGCCGTCGTGGGATCCACCTTCACGAACATCACCCCGTCGGGAATTTCAAACGGCACAACCGGCAGTTGCTTGAGCGCATCTTTCATGAACGCGATCCAAATCGGCAAGGCCGCATGCGCCCCGGATTCGGTTTCACCCAAGGGACGCCGATCATCGAAGCCCACCCAAGCCCCGGTCGCGAGATTGGGCGTCGAACCGATGAACCAAGCATCGGTGAAGTCATTGGTCGTCCCGGTTTTCCCCGCCACCGGCCGGTCAATGACAGCCTTGGCCGCCATGCCTGTTCCGCGTTGAATGACATCTTCCATCATATTCGTAATGAGGTATGCTGTTTCGCGGGACACCACCTGACGCGGCTGAATGGCCGCCTGATCCAACGTGCGACCGCCACTGTCCTGCACGCTTGCCACTGCATAAGGCTCCACCCGCATGCCCTGATTGGCAAACACACCGTACACTGACACTAACTCCGTTAACCCCACGCCGGACGAACCCAACGCCAGCGAAAGATCGGCGGCCAGCGGACTCACAATACCGACCGTCCGCGAGAAATCGATCACGTTCCGAATGCCTACTTTATCCAGGAGCCGCACGGTGGCGAGATTGTGAGAATGAATCAGCGCCTCCCGCAAACTCACAATGCCGTGGAACCGCTTGCCGTAGTTTTCAGGCTTCCAGGTTTTGTCTTCTTCCTCCTGTTCGTACACCACCGGGGCATCGAGCACTACCGTAGCCGGACTCATACCTTGGTTCATCGCCGTGGCATAGATGATCGGCTTGAACGAGGACCCGGGCTGACGGCGCGCGAGCACCGCACGATTGTATTCACTGCGCGCAAAATCATACCCGCCGACCATCGCGCGGATGGCGCCCGTTTTGGGATCGATCGCAACCAGAGCGCCTTCAACCAGCGGGGTCTGCTCCAAGCGCAGATGCACAATCTCCTTCTCAAGCTTCTTCACCCCGACCTCAATCACATCACCCAGCGCCAGCAGCTGCTTGATATTCTTGACCGGAACGGCATCCTTCGTGGGATCCTTGCCTTTGAGATACTTGGTTGCCCAGGCCATGTCGTCGAAGGCCAGCCGACCGGTGGTCCCGCCGATTTGGACCAGTACGTGGTCCTTGGCGATCTTCGTCACCACCCCTTCCATCATATCCCCCTCTGCAAGCTTCACCGAGGGATCGGGTGCCGGCACCTCCAGGGTCGCCAGATCGACGGTACGGAGCGGGCCACGCCAGCCCTGGCGCTTATCGACCTCGCGGAGTCCGTTGAACACAGCCGTTTCAGCCGCTTTCTGCATGTCGGCATTCAGCGTGGTGAACACTTCCAGTCCGCCCTTGTACACCATCGCTTCACCGAACTTAGCCACCAACAATTGCCGGATATACTCCACGAAATAGGGGCCGAGATGTTCGCTGCCAGGACGGCGGAAGTTCAGCTTTTCGGCTACGGCTTGTTCGCGATCGGCAACACTGATGAAGCCCGCCTCGGCCATCCGGCTCAACACATGCTCCTGCCGCTTCTTGGCCCGGTCATAGGCCTTGAAAGGCGAATAGTGGCTGGGGGATTTGGGAAGGCCGGCGAGAAACGCCGATTCAGCCAGCGTGAGCTTTGACAGTTCTTTCCCGAAATAGGTCTGACTGGCCGCCGCCACGCCGTAGGCGCCCTGGCCGAAATAGATCTGGTTCAAATACATCTCCAGAATCTGTTCCTTCGTCAGCACCAACTCCATCTTGTAGGCCAGGATGAGTTCACGAACTTTTCGATCGAACGTCCGTTCTGCCGAAAGAAACAAGGAACGAGCCAGCTGCTGAGTGATGGTGCTGGCGCCTTCGACTTTCCGGCCGCCGTGGCGAATATTGGTCCAGGCCGCCCGCAGAATGCCGACGATGTCTAGGCCCGGGTGCTCAAAAAATCTCGTATCTTCAGTCGCGATGACGGCTTGAGTCAGACTCTTGGGCATCTCCTGAATGGGCTTGAGGAACCGTCGCTCGATGAAAAACTGGCCGATCACTTGCCGGTCGTCGGAGTAGACGCGCGTCACCAGACTCGGCTGATAGTTCTGCAAGGGATCCAGCGAGGGCAGGTCTTGAGAGAAATACCAGAGAATGCCGGCCGCCCCGCTGCCACCGAGCACAATGGCCAACAGCAGGCCGATGACGGCAATCTTCCACCATCGCCAGCGACGGCGAGGCTTCTCCGGCTTATCGAGTAAGTGATCGAGTTCGGACATGAAGTTGGATGGTTGCGAGGAGAAGGGGTCAACCCGCGACAACTCCACCATACAATGCACACCCGACAAACTCAAGCAAGGTTCGAATCATCGTCCCAAGAAGTTTCCGCTGAACATTCGACAATCAGCTTGCGGGAAGACATTTGAATCGGGTATAGTCCATAGGCTTAGACGCCTTCATAGGAAGGCGTCTTTTTTTTGGCACTTTCACGGCATTGGAGATTATGAACAGCTCAGCGCCCTCATCCACCACATCGGGTCTGCACGCGCCGCAAGGTCGTCGGACCGACATCCGCAACATTGCCATCATCGCGCACGTCGACCACGGGAAAACGACTCTCGTCGACGCCGTGCTGCGCCAGACCCACGTGCATCGCAAAATCGATGACATGGGTGAGCGCATCATGGACTCAATGGATCAGGAACGCGAGCGCGGGATCACGATCCGAGCCAAGAACGCCAGCGTGACCTATAAAGGTGTGAAGATTAACATCGTCGACACGCCGGGCCACGCGGACTTCGGGGGCGAAGTGGAGCGGACGCTCCGCATGGTGGATGGCGTACTGATCCTCGTCGATGCCAAAGAAGGCCCCATGCCGCAGACCACGTTCGTCTTGCGCAAAGCGTTGGCCCTCGGACATAAAGCCATCGTCGTCATCAACAAGATCGATCGCCCCGATGCCGTCATCGACGATGTCGTCAATCGCACCTTCGATCTCTTCGTGCATCTCGGAGCCACCGACGAACAGCTGGACTTTCCTATCGTCTACACCTCTGCCATCAAGGGGGTCGCGACCCTCGACCTGAAACAGCCAGGGACGGAAATCTCTCCGCTCCTGGAGACAATTCTCGACAAGATTCCGGCACCGGCCATCAACGCGGATGCCCCGTTCCAGCTCCTCGTGCTGGCCCTCGCCCAGGATTCCTATAAAGGGAAAATGGGCATCGGAAAAATTCAATCCGGCTCCATCGCCCGCCGCCAAAACGTGGTCACTCTGACCAAGGACGGCGGCCAGGTCCCGGGCAAGATCTCCGACCTTGCGGTATTTTCAGGCCTTGAGCGCACCGATGTCGAAACGGCTGAAGCGGGCGAAATTGTCGCCCTCTCCGGCCTGGAAGAAGTGAACATCGGTGACACGATTGCCGATCCGACCAATCCGGTCGCGCTCCCGCGCGTGACGATCGACGAACCGACCGTGCAGATGACGTTTTCGGTGAACAACAGTCCATTCGCCGGTCGTGACGGGAAATACCTGACCTCGCGCCACCTGCGTGAACGGTTGTTCAAGGAGCTGGAAACCAACGTCTCCCTGCGCGTGCAGGAAACCGACAGCGCCGACCGATTCCTCGTCGCCGGTCGCGGCGAACTCCATCTCGGCGTGCTGATCGAACAGATGCGTCGTGAAGGGTATGAGCTGCAGATCTCTCAGCCAGAGGTCATCCTGCACCGAGAAGGTGATACGGTCACGGAACCCTTTGAAGAGCTGACCATTCAGGTTCCTTCCGAATATCAGGGGCCGGTGATTGAAGAAATCGGCAAACGACGCGGCGAACTCCGCCACATGAAGCTCGTGCATTCCGAAGGCACCGCCAGCGAAATGCACATTGAGTATCACATCCCGACGCGCGGCATTATCGGCCTGAAGAACATCCTGCTGGCAAAGACCCGCGGCACCATCATTCTGCACCATGTATTCTCCGGATATGCCCCGGCGGATGAAAAGGCGCTTCTCGTCGCACCTCATGGGTCGCTGGTGGCCTTCGAAGCCGGAACCAGCACGGCCTATGCGCTCTTCATGACTCAAGAACGCGGCGAGTTGTTTATCGGCGCTACGGTCGAAGTCTACCAGGGCATGGTCGTCGGCCAGAACAGCCGAGACGAAGACCTGGACGTAAACGTGTGCAAGCAGAAACAACTGAGCAACATGCGTGCAGCCGGTACGGACGAGGCCTTGGTACTCACCCCACCGCGTGAAATGTCATTGGAATTCGCGATGGAATACATCGGTCAGGATGAGTTAGTCGAAGTGACGCCGAAATATCTCCGCCTCCGCAAGCGGCTGCTGAATCCGGACGACCGCCGCAAAGCGAAGAAAAGCTCCAAATAACTCGGCAGGCGCCCAGCGCCTTGCTGAGCGGCCGGCATGAAGATTCGGAAAAAAGCCTCGAAGCCTGCGCCCGCGAAGCCTCCACTCTACCTGGTCGGCTATCGCGGGGCGCCGCCGTCTCTCGACGAACTGAAAATCTGGTATGACCTCCAGTACGGGGGGCCGCTGATCTGCCTCGAGCATGACGCAGGAGGCCGCGTGACTGCCAACCACGGTCCATGGCAGGCGCACCTCCTGACCAGCATTCCCCCATCCGAGGCCGCACAGTGGCAGCCCGTCTTATCCTGGGACCACCGGCAACTCGGAGCCGTCTCACCAGCCGCCGCCGCCCCAAGTACCATTGCAGATACGGTGCTCGTCGCTGCCCGCCTCGCCCGCGGCCTGACACTGCTCACCCAGGGGACAGCGTTCGATGTTCTATGCCACGAGTACCTGAATCCGTCGGATTGGAATGATCGACCGTTGAATGTCTTTGTACCCCGCGACCATGTCACCGTCCAACAGAGCGAGAGTACCGATGAATCATCCGACTGGTTCCATACATTGGGATTGAACAAGTTCGGCATGGACGAACTGGAAGTGATTCAGCCCCGAGGCCTTCCGGACGCCGAGACCATCGCCATCCTGAAGTCCGCGGCCGACAGAGTCTTACGGTCCGGACAGAATCAAAAAGTCGGAAGCTCGTTGGACCTTCCGGCCGTCGCCCACACCATTCGATTCATCAAACATCGCACCGCAGCGCCG
Source organism: Nitrospira sp. (assembly GCA_024998565.1). Taxonomy (NCBI): domain Bacteria; kingdom Pseudomonadati; phylum Nitrospirota; class Nitrospiria; order Nitrospirales; family Nitrospiraceae; genus Nitrospira; species Nitrospira sp. The sequence goes on along the minus strand of JACOEM010000006.1, from coordinate 11,874 downwards.
ACTGGTCGCATGATGGCATTCCGACAAATCACCACCGACATCCTCTGATTCGCCGAATTAAAAAGTCCGCAAAATCTCGCAAAATCAATTCATTGTGACTCCCCCTACTCTCCCCTAGGCCTTCTGGCCCCGTTGACAAGGTTTTTCCAGGCGTGGTACCACGAAAGAGTTTTGCGTAGTGCTGTGGGTCTAACCTAGGAGGATTCTCAATGAGTGATGTGGCTGCAGAAATTAAGGTCGGCGATACCGCGCCGGATTTTACATTAAAAGATCAGGACCAGAAGGACGTGAAGTTGAGCGATTTCAGAGGGAAGAGCAATGTCGTCCTCGCGTTCTACCCGCTCGACTGGAGCCCGGTCTGTCAGGGCGAGAACAAGTGCCTGACCGATGACTTCCCGAAGTTCCAGAGCGCCCACGCCGAACTGTTCGGCATCAGCTGCGACAGCTTCTTCTCCCACAAAGCCTGGGCGGATTCGCTGGACCTCAAGCACCGCCTCCTCTCCGACTTCAATCGCGAAGTCGTCAAGAAGTACGGACTGTATTTTGAGCCGCTGAATTGCGGGAAGCGCGCAACGGTCATCGTCGACAAGAACGGCAAGGTCGCCTACGTAAAAGTTCAGGAAATCAAGGTCGCGCGTGAAGATAAGGACATTCTCGCCGCCCTCGCAAAGCTGAGCTAAGCGCCACGAGGGACCGAGGGGGGAGGGGTCACCATGACGCCCGCCCCTCGGTCATCCCTCGTAGTTGAGGAGAGACCATGACCGGCACAGTTCAGGACGTCCGAGACGAGAATTACAAAGAATTCACCGAGAGTGCAGGTGCGGTGGTCGCCTACGGCTTGGCGACCTGCGAACCGTGCAAGCAATACGATCCCATCCTGGAAGAAACCGCTGCAAAGTTCCCCACGATCAAGATCGGCAAGGCCAAGATGCACGTGCCGGGCCGATGCCGCGAGATCAAGAAAGCGCATACGTTTGAGACCTACCCCACCACACACTTCTTCGCAGGGGGCAAACTGCTGCTGACTCGTGAAGGGGTGGTCGAACCGGCCGAGCTGGCGGCATTAATCTCCGACCATCTACTGAAGTAACAGCCGCCATCTCCGATAGCCCTCACCGCATCCACTGAAGCCCTGCGACAATTTATCCGTCGCTAAGGGCCCTCCCGACACAGTACTCCCTCACACTTTTTCGCACGAACGGGATACAATGTCGGGGTGAGACCAGAACTACCGACCGTCTCGCGATCGATCATCCACGGAACAATGCGACCATTCGTACCGTTCACCTGTGCCATCGCGCTACTTTCTTGTCTCCCATTCGCAGGGGCTGCTGAAGCGAAGGACATCTCGCCACACCCGTCACATTCAATCGTAGGCAACCCTTCAAACCCCGCCTCCGTCGAACTTCGCGCCAAGTTCACCGGCACGCCACGTGGTGCGCCAATGGCGCTCGTCCCTGCCGGGGAATTTGCCATGGGCAGCGACCGCGGTCAGGAGGACGAACAGCCGGTCCATCGCGTTTCGGTCAACACCTTTTATCTTGATGTGTACGAAACCACCGTCTCTCATTATGCCGAGTTCCTGGCCTCCCAGAGACCGGACGCACCGTTCAAGTGGAATGAGGCGGCCGCCGGCGCTCACGACAAGAGGCCTGTGGTCGGCGTCAATTGGTACGATGCGCGTGACTATTGCCGATGGGCGGGGAAACGATTGCCGACAGAGGCGGAGTGGGAGATCGCAGCTCGCGGCACAGAGGGACGGATCTACCCATGGGGAAGTACGCACCCGACCAAAGGACATGCGAATGCAGGTGAGACCAGATGGCGAGGATACGACAGCCTGAGCAATGTTGGACGGTTCGAACTGGGCAAAACCCCGGAGGGGGTGTATGACCTGGCGGGGAATCTCTGGGAATGGGTCGCCGACTGGTATGATCCGACCTACTACCAATTCAGCGCACGAGACAATCCGAAAGGACCTTCCACGGGGCCACTTCGGGCATTGCGCGGAGGCGCCTGGAACAACGATTCCAAGGCCATCAGGTCGTCAAATCGCGCCGGATATGCGCCAGATGCGCGACGGAATGATGTCGGATTTCGTTGCGCGCAGGACGGGCCGTCCTCGGAACGGCGTTAGAACAGGCGGGAGCTGAAGTTCGGCTCTTCAATCGTCCGCAAGGCTTGTTTCATCTCACTCTGCTGAGCCGTGGGCCGTAGACGGATTTTAAATACCACCCGCCGGCTCTTATCTCGATCAAGGCCACGCGACTCATCCATGACGAGATCTTGCCGACCTCGCCCACTGGCAGACGTCTTTTCGTGGAAGCAGCGATAGGCCCAGGGCGCCGAGTCCCGGATGACCTCCAGCCCTTTCACCATCACATTCAACGAACGCTCCTGGCTCAACTTCAGGTTGTAGATGTCCGTACCGCGATCATCGGTATGCCCTTCAATCACCAGCGAATCGATTTGATCCCGCATAGCACCGCAGAGCAACGTCGCATAGGTCGGCATCGCATCCGCAAGGAATCGGTCCGCCGCCGACGAGAGTGCGCCCTTGCCGAACTCAAAGTTTAACAACGCTTCCGGCACGACGATCCGCACCACATTAGGGTCACTGGGATCGGCATCCAAGGAAAGGTCGAAGCGTTGGAAATGGTCGCGCAGCAGCCCCTTGATATCATCCGTCGTCGCCCGGGCCGCCTTCCGCTCCGGCGCCGAAGTGGGGACCGGCATCTTTGCCTGTGATTCCGTTTCGGAGATTTTGGTGACATAGGCGCTGAACAGGAGGATAAAAATGACGGCGAGTGACGTCATCAAATCCGTGATGCCGATGGTGAGGGTCGAAGACTGTTCCTGCGAATCCGGCGAGGAGTTGGTGCGCATATCAGGCCGCTCCCTTCATTGAGGCGCCCTGACGCCAATTCGCAAACCACCGCAACCCGCTCATGCTGTCATCAGGGCTGGGCTTCTCTGCCAATTCTGACGGCAGCGTGTCCTCAAAGAACGTCGATTCAAACTCACTCTCGCTCGGTTCCGCTTCTGGCTCCATTTTGGGGTCGCGCTTGAGTTCCTCGACCGAGCGGGCAAGCGTGTGAATGGCCTGGTTCAATTCCTGAATCGGAGCCGCCATCGTCTGCTGTATCACCCGCGATAACTCCTCCGCCAAACGATCCGGTGCAGCGAACCGTCCACCCGTTTCCCGCCTGCTCAACACCTCCACGGCCTCCCTCAGCGCCGTCACGGTGGGACTCAAGCGATCACTGAGAGTCCCCACGAGGCGATCGCCAAGATCAACGGGCACCGCACCCACTGCGGCGGGCGTGTGTGATGCCCCCGCCCCGGGGGTGAAGTTCTCCAACATCTGCTCCATGGTTCTGCGCGGGAACAGTTCATCGACCATGGCAACAAACTGCTGCTGAGTGGTGCCCAACCGATGCAAGGCAGACTTCTCCAGCAGCACAAAGAGGTTGGCGCAGAGCAATCCGACAATCGACGTCAAAAATTTCCCGGCCAATCCGTTGATCAGCCCTTGAATACCCACGATATGCGATCCATCCGCATGAAGCTTGCTTAAGCCGATGAGAATCGCAAGAAACGTGAGCAGCAGTCCCCCTCCTGTAATCAGCGACGGAAACTGATGGTAAAAAGCGAGATTCAATCGGTTACTCAACAGATCACGAGGGAAAAATTCCGCCGCCGTGCGGGTCGCAAACACTTTCGGCTCGATGAACCAAGCCGTACGCTCCACAATAAAGGTCTTGCGAAAATGCAGCCAGGCCTGTTCAAGGCGAGGCTCCCGGCGCATGGCCTTGTCGAGCGTGTGAAGATCATCCAAATCGACCCGCTCCGATTGGCTGCCGGACCGATTAGCCGGTTTCTTCCCATCGTTCAAGCTGGGGACCGTCAGCCACTCTGATTGCAGACTCTTGCGGCCGGCAGTAAGACTCGTCAAGGTCGGCCATACGCGGGTGTAGCACCCCTGCACGCTGGAGATGGCCGCCGTCAGCCGACCCGCATGCCACAGAAACAGCGCGACCAATCCGACCGAGCCGAGCCAACTCAGCATGGGACTGTGGAGTTGACCGAAGAGCGCCACGTCTTGGCCGAAGAATTCCCAGATGGACATCATAACGTCAGTACCTCCCGATCGACCCGAGCAGAACGACCCAGCACCCATCCATAGATACAACTTTATATACAAATTTCGGGCCACAGATACCGGGATGAAGAACGGCTTGAAACCTAGTGAATGTGCGAATGCGAGGAGCACTCGACGCAGACCACCCGGCAAGAACTGCCGAACGGAGGAATTTTGTGCAGCTTCTGTCGTGCCTCGGCTGGTTGGCCCTTGCAGGCACAACGCTCAGCCACGTTGCGGGGAGTCGAGAGAAGACGAATGAATCAGCCGGCGTATTCGTAGAAGAGATCGCGAGTTTGGACGAGCTTGACGAGTTGAAGCGTTCCAGCTGGAATGGCCGAAACGATACGATCCCACACCGCCTTGGCCAGATATTCGCCAGTGACTGAGGGCGTCGCCAACACCATGCGCAGATCCCGCCCGTCGAACGGGACCAGTACGCGTTCTTTCAGCAAGTGATCCAACGCAACAATATCCGTAACCATGCCGGTCTCACGATCGATCGGTCCATGCACCGACACGAACAGATCCCAGGTATGTCCACGATGGCCGTCATGCACGGCGGTAAACGAATACCTCCTCGTCACCGAGGCCACCTCCAGCCCGGCCTCTGCCGTGAGGTCGGCACAGAGATCTTCATCCTCGTACAACGACAGCCGTTGGAGGGTACCGATATCCGGCTGCGCTTGAAGCTTGTCCCACAGGACACGCGCGACGTTTTCGGAGGTTGGAATTTGGCGCTCAAAATAGGGCAGGTCGAGATTGAGGTGCTTGTGATCGAACTCCTCCAACACTTGCAACAACACGCGTTTCAAATCAAAGAGGTTCACGACCATGCCGGTCCGCTGATCGACCTCTCCCGCCACCGTCACTTCCAGCATGTAGTTATGGCCATGCCCGGGATCGTTATTACAGGCGCCGAACGTGGCGCGGTTCTTCGCAGCATCCCACTCCGGCTTGTGGTACCGGTGGGACGCGCAGAACTCAATGCGTTTGTTGAGGAGAACTGAGGCCATAGGAACCGATTCTCGTTTGACAGCGTTCAGTCACGATTATTGTGGGTGCGCATCGCGCACACATCCATGAACATTACCCGACCATGCTCAAATCCTCAAGCCATTCCTGTCGCATCACCCATGGCACCTCGGCTTCGGCCTCATACCCGGCATGACGAACTGTCAGCGCCACCCGCGCAGCCTGATTACCGATGGCCGTTACCATCGCAGGGGTCGGACGAAAGCGGACGAAATGAACCGCGCTGATCTTCGTGTCATGGCTATGGCCGCCCTCGAATTCGCCATAGACCACGTCCCCCCCGGCCCGGAGACCGACCTTCTGGCCTCGATCCAGGCCCATAAACAAATCGAGCCACTGCTTCATTGTGTCGGGATCCGTGAGTTCGATCAGGAGGGTCGCACTCAATTCACCCGTGGCCGGGAGAAGCGCATTATACACATCCAGTTCTTCCTGGACCTTTTGCGGGTCGAAGATCCGCTCGACGCGAATCATTTCCTGGATCTGGAAACGCAGAGTTTCCCGATTCTCGAAGACCAGCGTGATCTTCTCGCCAAGACCGATCCGCCGACGCCGTTTGAGCTCGATGATGGCCTGACGATACGTTTCGCGCTGCCGCTCATACTCATCGTGAGGAATCAGGTCCTGCTGTGTGAGTGCTTCCATAATCTAGTCCGGGGTGAGAAGACATCTCCTGCCGCGAGCAGGAGGCCAACCCTCAGGAGGCACGCGGGTCCCTGGGCAATCCATAGGCGTCGCGCACAATCTGGATGGGATGCTGCGAGGATTTCCCTCCTGCGTGGGCTCCGGCCCCGGCCTGATCAAGCTGAAGCCCTGCCAATGGACAGTCGGACGCCACCACATCGGCCGGCGCCTGCTCGACCACACGCACGGCTTTTTGCGCGATCTTCATGGAGAGGGGGAAAAATTCGACCTTGGCCGACCAGGAACCGTCGTGCCCGGAGCATTTCTCTATGACCTCGACCTTCGCCCCGGCGCATTCCATGAGTTCCTTCGATTTGAAACCGATATTTTGATCCCGAAGATGACAGGGCACCTGGTAGGCCACACGGCCAGGCTTCTGTGTGAAATCCATAGCCAAGCCGCCCTCACGCTTTATCTTCATCAGGTACTCACTGATGTCGTACGTATGCTCGGCCACCCGTTTCGCATCGTCTCCGGCCACCAAACTGAGATACTCCCGCTTTACCATGAGACTGCAACTGGGGGTGGGAATGACGACATCATAGCCCTGATCCACCCATGATTTCAGCGAGGCGATCGTACGCCCGGCCGCTGCCGCCATTGCCACCGTATCGCCAATATCGAATGACGGCATTCCGCAACAGGACTGGTCCGGCAGTGCCACTTCGACCCCATTTTTTTCGAGCACCTGCACCGTCGCTTTGCCCACATCGGTGGCCTGGTAATTGACCAAGCAACCGGCAAACAATGCCGCTTTCTTTCCGCTGCTTACCTTGCGGCTTGTAGATCGACGAGCCCACCAGCGCACAAATGTTTCACGCTGATAGTGCAACACCTGCCTGTCACGGTGAACACCCAGCACCGTCTGCAGAATACCTCGTAGCCACCTCTGCCCCAGCCCCCAGTTGACCAGCGGCGCAAAGGCGCTGTTCACTCGCCCCAGCAGATCGGTCCGCGTTAATAGCCAATCCCGCCATCGGGTGCCGCGTTCCGTCGCCAGCCGCTTCTTCCAGACCGCCATTAAGAGCGGAAAGTCGATGCCATATTGATGGGGCGGCGTGTACGGACAATGGTTGAAGCAGAGCTTGCAGTAATAACATTCGTCGACGACGCGATGATGGTCCGTCGCGGTAAATTTCGCCACATCGCTCTCGTACTCATCGATTCGATCCAGCAACGTATTGAATGAGGGGCAGAGATTGAAACACCGGCGGCAGCCGTCGCACACATCGTAGATCCGCAGGGTTTCCTTTTCCAGGTCCTTGGGATCGATCGGATTGATGAGGTTGAATTGGTTCATAGGCGCGGTGCCATCATGCAGGCAGTCATCAGCAACCAGCGATCAGCGGAGGAGATCACCTCGCTCCCTCGCTGATCGCCGATATTCAACGACCGACGTCGAACAGGTCTTAGCCTTGCTTCAAGCTATCCAGGCCTTTGGTAAACCGATTGGCATGGGACCGCTCCGCTTTGGCCAGGGTCTCGAACCACTCCGCCAATTCAGAGAAGCCTTCATCGCGTGCGGTCTTGGCCATACCCGGATACATCTGCGTGTATTCGTAGGTTTCCCCCTCAATCGCGGACTTCAGGTTAGCTTCGGTGTTCCCGATCGGCACACCCGTGGCGGGATCGCCCACTTCTTTCAGAAAATCCAGATGACCGAACGCATGGCCGGTTTCCGCTTCGGACGTATCCCGGAACAGCCCGCCCACATCGGGATAGCCTTCAATGTCGGCACGGCGCGCGAAATAGAGATAACGCCGGTTGGCTTGTGATTCCCCGGCAAACGCGTGCTTGAGATTCTCGTGACTCTTCGTACCCTTCAAACTGTTTCCCATACTCTCCTCCTTCGGTAAAGTGGCGACTCCTTACTCCTACCCGCGGCGCCCCATCGCGCCAGGACCTGCCTGCTGACAGTCCGCACAATATCCGTGAAACTCCACTCGATGCCCGAGCACATGAAATCCCCTGGCCTGCCGACTCGGAATGGCCAGCTGGTTCAACCCATCGTCCATCACATCCACAATCCTGCCGCATGCCAGACAGACCAGATGATGATGCACCGTCACATTCCCGTCGAACCGTGCCACCTCATGACCGACGTTTACTTCCTGCACCAAACCGGCTTGGCGCAACACCCCCAGCGTGTAATACACCGTATTGCGTGACATCATCGGATGCTGACACCTCACCGTCCGGTAGAGGTCCTCGGCAGTGGGATGGCTGGTAGTTTCCGCCAATGCCGCATAGATGGCCGCCCGCTGGCGAGTCACACGCACTGCGTGCCGACGAAACCGCGCCTCAATCTCCTGTGGATCCAGCTTCATGATATCGCTCACTAGACAGGAATGATTCCTACATAGCATGCAGGCCCATCGTACAGCAAGACTGGATCGGCCTCAGTGAGCGGAAGGAAGGCCGCTAAATGCCAGAGCGCATCATGACGGACGACAAGCTAGACGAGGGACAGGGGCAGCCTCAAACAACGCGTTGCCGAAGGCTTGCCTGATGGAAAGAGTGTGAGGCTTCCGAACCGGCCAATAGAAGGGTCGAGGGCTAACGGCTTTCATAACGAGGCAATTCCGTCATCATGTCGGCCAGACACTTATACGCGTGATCCTTCACTGACAGCAGCGGGGTCTTTACAGGCCAGGCAATGGCGAGAGCCGGATCATTCCATAGGATGCCCCGTTCATCCGGCGGCGAATAGACATCCGTACACTTATACAGAAACCCTGCGTCCTCGCTGAGCACACAAAAGCCATGGGCAAAACCGGGAGGAATATACAACTGCCGCATATTGCTATCGGACAGCTCGACTCCATACCACTGCCCGAAGGTCGGCGACCCCTGCCGAATATCGACCGCCACATCGTAAACCGTTCCCTTGACGACCGTGACCAATTTCCCTTGCGGCCGAGATAGCTGATAGTGGAGCCCACGCAACGTGCCACGAACGGACCAGGAAAAGTTGTCCTGCACAAACGGTTTGTCGATTCCGGCCGCGGCGTAGCGTGATTCGCGAAAGATCTCGACGAATTTCCCCCGGGCATCGCCGAACACATCAGGCTCGATCTGAAAGAGGCCCTTGAGTGACGTGGGCGTAATCTGCATGACACCTCCTGAATCGCATTGGAGAAAACGGATGGCATCATACCTCGTTCGCTCTCAGGCGGAAAGCGGGCCCTCCACCTCTCCAACCTGATGTTGAATGAACGAAGCCAATAAAGAACCGAGAAGGGTAGCTAGTTTCGGTCTGAGGGATCAGCAGTCGGAGGCGGATCGGGATAGAGCTTCTGCAATCGATCAATCAACGGCTCTGCAGCAGGACTACTCGGCCGGGTTGGATCGCTGGGAGCGTGATCCCAGGTCAGCGTGGAAATCCCCGCTTCTGCGAAGAGCTGACGAATGGTGGCCACAATGGCATCCAGCGTAAGCTCCGTGCCGAATCGCAAGTCTAGCACACGCTCCCGAGGGTTGGTCGGTGGGGGATCGGTGCTGACGAGCGCCCAACAAGCGTCGAACACTCTGCGCCGAAGTTCCTCCGGGACGTTCAGAGTTTTAAGACCGGACGTGCACAAGGCCGACACCACCAAAGCAAACTGGAGGTCCGGCATTCCTGGTCGCTGGATATTCAGGGATTGCATGGTGATAATATTAGTCGCAGCCGACTGGGGGAGTCAATTTGGGCCGCTCGGCGGCACGGCACAACGAAACACTTCGGCAGATCGACTGGGAGGACACAGGTCGCATGATTACGATTACGCTGATGGGGCAACTTCAAACCACGGATGGAGAGCGAGACCTCGCATGTGAGCTCCCCACCCCTGTGACAGTTCGGCAGGTTATTCAGCGGCAGGGACGCGGGCTTCGTCACATGCTTCAGCTGTTGCGGGAGAAAAAAGTCCTGGTCACTATCAACAAACGCATCGCCAGCGAAGATTCTCTGGTGCAAGATGGCGATGCGGTGCGCTTCGTGGGACATGACGGCGCAGGTGGAAGCGGACTCGCCCCGTCTTTTTAGCATCTGCCACGTGCTCACTGGCACGCCGCTACCTATGGCCGCTGCAAAAACACAAAGGCCGGTGCTCTCAATGACGGAGCACCGGCCCTTCAGTCTAATAGAGGAACGAGGCTGACTACTTCTTTCCGAGGATCGAATCTTTGGCCATCTTCGCGACTCGGAACTTCACCACTCGCTTGGCCGGAATCTTGATCGGCTCACCCGTTTGCGGGTTCCGACCCATGCGGGCCTTCCGATTGGCCAGCACCAACTTTCCGATTCCCGGTACTACGAAGGCATTCTTCGCTTCACGATAGGCGAGAGCGGCAAAATCGTCCAGGAACTGGACAGCCGTCTTCTTGGTAATCCCCGCCTTTCCGGCAAGATGGTCAGCAATCTGCGATTTCGTCATCGACTTGGCCATGCGTTCCTCCCTTTGAACAACGAATGAAAGTGAACTGACTTGTGCGGTCTGCGATCTATAAACTCGTACGTACAGAGGTGGAGCCGGAAATCTGCGAGTGTCCTGCAGAATCAGTCCGAAAACAGGGCGAGAGTGTATCCAAAGCCATGGGGGCTGTCAAGAGCCGCAAAGCGGAGCACGCGCATCCAGAGAGGCGACCAGCCTGCTCGATGCTCTTGCGCGCCGCGTGAGCCACAGAGTACAGTACGAAGGCAGGTTGCTGTCTATTGCATCACTCAGGATCACGAGGCGTCGCCATGGCTAAAGAACTTCCCATTCTTCCCTCTAACGCTCAACCGGCCGAGGGCGCCGCAACCGAAGCGGTCATTTACTCACGAGTCTTCTGCAAAAATGACAATGCTCCACCGCTTCGCCTGTTGATGGAATTCCTCAAGTCGCGTGGACAACTTCCCATCCTCCCCCCCGACATGAGCGATGCCATGCTGGACGAGTGGGCATGGGTGCAGGTCGTTTTGGGTTATGCGCGCGAGCGTAAGCCGATTCACGTGTTTTGCGTGCGCGACCGGGGCAGCTATCAGGATTTGTTCGAACAGGAACAGAAACAATTTCTGGAGCATCTCTCCTCACACGACAGCCTCGAGGCCAGTCTGGCCCAAGAACACGTCACCCGCGCGCGATTCATCCTCACGACGCGCATGGTCGAAGCCGACGTCACCGACGAGGGCTATGATTTCAACGGATGGATTCTGGAATTTTTCCAGGAACACTGTAACGGCATCGTGCAGATCGATCAGCAAGGATTCTTCTCCCCCAAAGGAGAACTCATCGTGGATCTCTCTCTTCCCGAGGAATAGGCACCATGGGGACCACGGCGTCCTCCCCTCACCCCTTACCCCTCTTCCAGCAAGCCGAAGACTGGTTCCAGCGCGCACGAGCCTCACTCCTGGGGCAGATCCCCTGCGGGCGCGGCTGCTGCGAATGCTGTACCGGCATCTTTCCAATTACACGCCTCGACGCCCTCGAAATACAACGGGGCATTGATGAATTACCGCCCGCTCTCGCGCATGCCATCGTCACGCGGGCCAGAACCCAGATCACCGCTATGGAAACGGCCTACCCAAGGTTGAAATCGACACCGAGCCTTGACGAGTGGGCAGATGACACCGTCGATGAGATGGCCGAACGATTCGCCCACCTTCCCTGCCCCGCCCTGGAGGCCGACGGAACTTGCAGTATCTACTCCCACAGACCCATCACATGCCGCACGATGGGCATTCCCGGCGAATCGGACGGGATAGTCCATGGTGCTTGTGCCGTCCAAACCGCCGTGCCCATTGTCCGGCTCTCAGCCACCCTTCGACGCGACGCCGACCGCCTGGCTGAACACGAGGCACTCTCTTTGTCCATCCTGCGCCGCCCTCAATCTTCAGGCGACGACGAAATCCTCCTGCCCTATGGATTCGTGCCAAATGGTGATCCAACTCCCTAGACAGCAACAGAAACGCTATGCTAATGTGTCGGATCTGATCGACGGGAGCGCCTGTAGCTCAGCTGGATAGAGCATCAGCCTCCGGAGCTGAGGGCCAC